>CAZFDX010000797.1:0-4866 GCA_964518325.1 uncultured Alcaligenaceae bacterium
GGTCAAGAGAGCGGGTAATTGCCACTTAGGGAATGAGCAGGTCAAGAAATCGGCTGGGTGTGGCTCAGGTATCAACGAGGTCATGGAAACGGGTGATTGCGGCAATTTCATTCCGGAAAACAATGACCCGTTTCCGATTCCTTTTAATCCCTGTGGTCATGGAAGCGGCCACATAATTTTCGCGGGAGGTATCGGTATCTCGTAGGTCATGCAGGTCCGCATTTTTGAGTTCCAGAAAATGCTCATCGAACGAGAGTAAGGTTCCCAAACAGACAAAGGGACTTTTCAGGTCAACCACAATCTTTTCGCCAACGAGTGTTTCCAACATCGGCTTGCCTCCAGAGTTAACGGTCGCCTTGACGGGTAGCCAATTGATAGAGGATTTCGGCAGCGAGGTCGAGTTGTGAGGTTTCTACCCATTCATCCTTGGTATGGGCTTGGGCAATATGACCGGGACCAAAAACCACCACAGGCCAACCCGCTTGAGATAATGTCGAAGCATCGGTACCATACGGAACGGAACCCACTTGGTGACTTCCCCGAACGCTATCGATGGCGATTCCTAATCGGCGGGTAATCTCTCCGGAGTGACGGGGTTCAAACGGGGGGCACGCCTTCCCTATGGGATCGCAGATAAAGGGAAAATCAATGCGTGGATCGTTCTTCAAAAAGTTTTCTAAATCTTGTTGGACTTGGTGGCAGGTTTCATGGGGTAAAAATCGACGATCGATCTGAATCACACATTGATCGGGAACCGTATTGGGGCTGACCCCACCATGAATTTCACCGACCGAAATCGTGGCCGAGCCAAGGCGGGGATCGGTCGATCGTTGGGGAAGAATCGCTGCGTATTCTTCCAGAACACTCACCAGCTTGGCCATGCGATAAACCGCATTGACCCCCAAGCTGGGATTCGAGGCGTGACAGGCGCGCCCTTCGGTGCGGATGGACCAACCGGCTACCCCTTTATGCGAATCGACGATATTGCATTCTGTCGGTTCGGCAACAATCGTGTAATCGACCCCCCAATTTTGCTTCGCGAGTTCTTGGACGCCCAAAAAGGTGCATTCCTCATCGACCGTGCAGGCCAAGATCACCGAGGCAGCCCCCTTGGGATTCTCCTTCACAAGGCGGGTAAAAGCATGCAGCATCGCGGCCATACCCCCTTTAATATCGCAGGCACCGCGACCCCATACTTTACCGTCACGCAGTTCGGCCCCGAACGGATCGATCGTCATCCCTTCGATCGGAACCGTGTCCTGATGAACTTCAAACATGTAGGTACAAGAACCGCTGCCCTGATACCAAGCCAAGATGTTATCACGGCCGGGGGTCACGGGTTGCCTTTGATACCGAACGCCCAAGTTCCGGAAATAATTTTCCAGATATTCGGTCATTCGACCTTCAAAGTAGATCGAACCAGAGACGGCCCGCCCCATAGGGTTGACAGAGGGGATTCGGACCAAGTCTTGCAAAAGTTGTGTCGGGTTCATGAAGATAAGATAGGCAAAACCCGAGGCGAGGTCACCATCAATCCGGTGTTGCGAAGGAATCGCGCAGAGGTAGCAAGGACATTCCGGCGAATCCTCCTTCGTGACATCATCAAACTACGGTCGAGAAGGAATCGCAAAGCAGATGGGACGGCTGTTGGTTGATACAGTCAGGAGGTGACATCGTCAAACTAAGGTCGAGAAGGAATCGCACAGGAAGATTTAACACCCTTCAATAACTCTTCACAAACGGTCTTTGTCAGTTTCATATCATGCCTAGAACACTGGCGTTGGAGAAGAAATATGGTGAGGCAATCTTACGTTGCATTATTGATTTGCGGGGGAGTGATCGTTTTATTCCTTTCGCAATTGGATCGCCCTGCGGCTCAAGAGAAAGAAATCGCCCCTCAGCCGAAAGGGCAAGCGGCACGTCCACCGGTGGTGTTACCGGGGTTACAAAAGGATGGCTTCGTTCAGCTACCCAACCAATGGAAACTTTACCCCACGGGCAGCCATATCAACGTGGGGGATTTCCCTGTGAACTCGGTGGTGCATCCTTCGGGACAATATCTGGCGGTCTTGCATGCAGGGATGAAAGAACATGAAATTGTGATTTTGGACCTGAACAAGTTCAAACAAAAAATTGTCTCTCGCGTGACGATAGACCAAACATTTTACGGGATTTGCTTCTCCCCCGATGGCAAAAAACTTTATGCCAGCGGAGGAGAGTTCGAGGTGGTTCACGAGTACGATTTCTTCCGAGGCTTACTCAGCAACCATAAAACCATCCCCATTCAAGGCGATATTGCAGGGCTGGTCGTGGGGGGAATTTCTACCGATAGCACGGGACGAGATTTGTTTGTCGCTTGCACTTGGGGGGAAGTGATCGTGCGGATTCCTACGGATAATCCCGAAAATCAAACGAGAATCTATCTGAAACCTTTGGTGAAAAAAGGGGACCAATTCAAAGGCGAACCCCCCAGCCCGCCGGATGGTCGCAAAGACCCCCCGAAGGAAGGGGACCCCAAACCGAAAGATAAAAAGGACAAACAAGGATTTGAAGAACGAGGGATCGGGGCGTATCCTTACACCTGTTTAGCTCACCCCGATGGCAAACGCTTGTTTGTTTCTCTTTGGGGCGATGCCAGTGTTGCGGTGATCGATTTGGAAAAAAATCAATGGTTGACCAATCTCCCCACGGCTTCGCACCCCACCGAAATGGCGTTGAGCAAGGATGGCAATCATCTGTTTGTCTCTTGCTCTAATTCGACCCAAGTTTCTGTCCTCGATCTGAAAGAAAACAAAAACATTCAGACGATTAACTGTGCGTTGCATCCCAATGCCCCGACAGGGAACACCCCCAGTAGCCTGACCCTGTTGCCGGATGGCATGCTCTTTGTCGCTAATTCCGATGCCAATAATCTTTCGGTGTTCAATGTGACCAATCCGGTCAAAGCCGAGCCTTTGGGCTTTATCCCCACCGGTTGGTATCCCACCTCGGTCCGATACAATCCTACCGACAAACGGCTTTACGTCACCAATGGGAAAGGATTTAGCTCGCGGGCGAATTATCATGGGCCTAACCCCGTGCAACCGTTGTCGCGCAATTTGGATGAATACATTGGCTCACTCATGCGCGGTACCGTTTCGGTGATCGATTTGCCGACCCCGAACAAATTGGCCGATCTGACCCGTCATGCCTATGCGTGTTCTCCACTCCGCTTGAACAATGCGGTGAATCTCGATGAGGTGCCTGCGGATAATCCCATTCCGAAAAAAGTGGGTGATCCTTCCCCGATCAAATACGTCATTTACATCGTAAAAGAGAATCGCACTTACGATCAAATCTTTGGGGATATGAAAGAAGGGAAAGGGGACCCGAACCTTTGTCTATTCCCCGAGGCCATTACCCCGAACCATCACAAATTAGCCCGAGAATATGTGCTGCTGGATAATTTCTATGTGGAAGGGGAAGTTTCTGCAGATGGTCACGAATGGTCGATGGGTGCCTATGCCACCGATTTCGTGGAGAAGAGTTGGCCGTTGAGTTATCGGGGCAGTCCCAAGAAAAAATTTGGCTATCCTGCCGAAGGGAATTTCGACCGGATTGCCCGAGGAACCGGAGGCTATCTTTGGGATAAAGCCGCCGAGGCCAAGGTGACTTATCGTTCCTATGGGGAGTGGATCGAAAATGGTCGGATGAACAAGGATGGGACCTTCGAGCCGGGGCGTGCCACCGTCAAAGCATTAGAGGGACATTTTGACCCCCTGTTCCGTGGCTACGATTTGGATTATCCCGATGTGAAACGAGCCGAGCGATTCCTCAGCGAAGTGCAACGATTCGAGAAGGAAGGGGACATGCCCCGTTTGCAAATCGTTCGCTTACCGAATGACCACACGGCAGGGACACGAATCGGCAAGCCCACGCCCACTGCCATGGTCGCCGATAACGATTTGGCCTTGGGCTTACTTGTGGAAGGTGTCTCGAAAACGAAATTCTGGAAAGAGACCGCCATTTTCGTTGTCGAAGACGATGCCCAAAACGGCCCCGACCATGTCGATGCTCACCGAGCCGTTGCTTTGGTGATTAGCCCCTATACGAAAAAGAAATTCGTCGATTCGACGATGTATTCGACCTCCAGCATGTTGCGAACTATGGAATTGATTCTGGGATTGCAACCCATGAGCCAATTCGATGCCGCCGCCCGCCCCATGTACAATTCGTTCCAAGGCAAACCCGACGTTATGGAGTATAAACACGAGGTACCCAAGACCGATCTGAAAGCCCTGAACGTGGCAGGTGCTTGGGGCGCACAATGGTCCGAAATGGCTAACCTCGAAAAAGAGGATGCAGCCGACGATATTTTGTTTAACGAAGTGATTTGGAAATCGGTCAAGGGTGCTCATTCGCGGATGCCCGCTCCCGTTCGAGCCGCCTTCTGCCTTCCGAAGAAAAAAGAAGACGATGATGACGACGATGACTGAGAATCGGACTTAGTTTTGAGTCGCTCACCGATCATCGGAAGCTCTGAGAGACGAATCTCGGTTGCTCGATTTTCCCCAAGGGTTCACTTCAAACCCAACCCCGATGCCTACAATAGGTTCTGGGTCAGGGATTGTGGAAATCATTATGGATATTGTTCACTTCTCCGAAATACAGGCCGATCAAGAAGCCTTGGTTGGAGGCAAAGGTTTATCGCTGGGGTTAATGACCCAAGCGGGTTTACCCGTCCCAGCGGGCTTTGTGGTCACCACACAGGCGTACCGAAATTCCCCTCAAATGATGATGAAACCGTCATTGGAAAAAGTCATCATCGAGGCCTATCAGAAATTGGGGGGGGGGCAGTCGCAGTGCGTTCCTCGGCTACGGGTGAGG
>CAZFDX010000798.1:0-4798 GCA_964518325.1 uncultured Alcaligenaceae bacterium
TCACTCCCTAAACCGTAGACGGTCCATGCCCCCATACTCGGGCGACCTTGCTGACCATGCCCCGAGTGGAGAAAATAGTTTGCATTCGTATGTTCCGAAAAGTTAGAAACCATCGATCGAACGATTGCTAAATCATCCACACATTCCGCAATATGAGGGAATAACTCCGAAACAGGAATACCACTTTCGCCATAGTTTTTGAATTTCCATGGAGATTTCATCACACTCCCCACATTATTGAATTGTGTTGGCTCAACTTTCATCTTGATCGGTTGGCCATGCTCCTTATCCAATCTCGGCTTAGGATCAAAGGTATCCATCGCAGAGGGACCACCATCCATGTAAAGGAAAATGACCGATTTGGCTTTCGGGGGATGATGTGTTTTCTTCGCGGACAAATCCTTTGGTTCCACCCCATAGACGGGGTCCTGCAACAATCCCGAAAGAGCCGCAAGACCAAATCCATTGGCACTGAATCGAAGAAAGTCACGTCGAGAGTAAGGATAAAATGGTCGCATAGGAAGGCTCTTGTTTGCATCACGAAGGAGGGCTTGTTTCAAATCCTCGTCATAATAAGGACGACAACAAATTGCTGATTTATTGGGGGGTGACCTTGAGTTTCATTTTTTTTCCGTTGCGTTCGATCTCGATTTCGATCTCCTCACCTTTCTTTTGAGAGGACATTGCCTTCATGTAGTCTTGTACGTTCTTCACAGGGGTTCCGGCAATCCCGATGATGAAATCCCCTGACTTGACTCCGGCTTTCTCTGCTGCACCGCCGGAAACCACACCATCAACGGGCATGCCTTTGGTGTTGGAATCGTCGTAACCGGGCATCACACCAAGTTTGGGGCCACCACCTGCTCCGCCCAAATTCAGGCTGCTCCCCATTCCCTTGACATACTCTGGTCGCTCTTTTGCAGAGGATATTTGAGTAGCCAAATGATCGACCAGATTCACCACCTTGAGTAAACCTTTCACGTTGATCGTGTCGGCGGTATCGCGTGGAGTGTGATATTCGGAGTGCATCTTGGAGAAAAAGAAATACACAGGCACACCTTCCAGATAAAACGAGGTGTGGTCACTCGGACCGGTTCCAGATTTCGTTTTGCTCAGTTTGAAGTCAAATTTTTTGTTCGCTTCATCAAGGAGTTGTTCAAAATTCTTGGCCGATCCTACACCCCCCACTTCAAGAACATCCTTTTTCGTGTCGGAATCTTCTCGTACTCGCCCAATCATATCCATGTTGAGCATGGCAACGGTATCCTTGATGGGGAAAATCGGATTTTTGGCGTAGTATTTTGAACCGAGTAGGCCCTTCTCTTCTCCGGAGAAAGCAATAAAGACCAACCGGCGACCTTTTCGATTTTTTTGTTCCCCATACCGACGAGCCAGTTCGATCAGGCCGGAAGTTCCCGATGCATTATCATCGGCCCCATGATGAATATCCGTGCTATTCGGTGCCCGAGAACCCGCTTCACCTCGCCCCAAGTGATCGTAGTGAGCGCCAAATACAATCGACTCTTTTGCAAAATCCCCTGCTCCCTCTAAGTAACCGACCACATTTTTAGCCTTGATTTCTTTAGCTTGGACACTGGCTTGCAGTTTGACTTTGCAATCCTTCACCAGCATGCTGGAAGGTTTACCTTCTTTATCAATCTTCGATTCTAAATCCTTGATTTTTTCAGGCAGAAAGCTCTCGACAAAACTTCGTTTCGCGAAAAAAATGGGGATTTTTTGGCTTCCGTCACCCGTTGCATAATCAAAGGAAGGCAAAAGGTCTTCTTGCGATTCATCAGCATGATTCAGAAATACGACTGCCCCTGCACCTTTCTTAATTGCCGTTTCAATCTTAGCCGTCAACGAAGAGTATCTTTGAGCTTCTTCAGGCGTGAAGATCGCCGTATCCTTTTTGGCACCCGAGCGGGGGGCTTTTCGGAGGATGATCACTGCCTTTCCTTTAACATCCATATCTGCGTAATCATCGTACTTCTTGGCATCGGAGATTCCATAGCCAGCGAAAACAATATCGCCTTCAAAGGAGGCATTCCCTGAAAGTCCCGCAACACGGAATTGCTTGTTATGCTCACCTTTTTTCTCGACAGGCTTATCTTGGGAACCAATTTTGACCGAAAACTCGTGCGGACCATCGAGCAGAAAAGTCAGTTTTACTGGAAATTCCTGAAAGTACGATCCATTGGGATTGGCAGGTTTCAGCCCCGCTTTTTCAAACTCTTTGGCAATATACTCGGCCGCTTTTTCGATACCCTTCGTTTTCAAACCTCGTCCTTCACATTCTTCCGATGCGAGATATTCAAGGTCTTTCCGGATTTGAGAGAGAGGATCACGTTCTTCGGCCTGAAGTGGTAATCCTGCACTGAGTAGACAAACAGAAATAATGAAATACCAACGTGACATACAAAATCCCAAAGGTAGGTCCATTCAGAAAAGGGCTATAAAGAATTTTATATTAAGGACCCCATAAATGTGGAGAAAGGCCTTTAGCTCTAAGAAGAAAAAATTCCTTGAGGCGGTGGGTAGTGTTGCTGACTTCAATGTGTATTTCAGTGTGTCGAGTGGCTCCGTTGCAATGCCAACTGGTAGTCTTGTAGTGTGTTGATATTCGTTAGACTCAAACCATGCGGGTCGATTTTTTCCCAGTTTTCCTCAGGGATGATTTGGTATTGCAAAGATTCGATCCAATCGAGCAAGCGACGATTCTCCCACGCTTTCCCATCGACCCCCTGTGCCAGACGCGAGGGATACACAGCATGCAGAGGATGCAACCGTCCTTGCCATGTTGGGATAAAAATTTGCTCCCCCTTCGTGAGATCGAAAAGGTACTCAACACAATTTGAATCCAAAAACGGTAAGTCGCAGGAGCAAACAAAAACGGAACGAATGTTCTGGGAAAAGCGCTGTAGTCCCCGAATCAACGCAGGTGTAGGACCACAATAAGGAAGGGGGTCTCTCTCAAGGATTGCACTATCCGGTAGCGGAGGATAGGTTATCTCGGGCGCACCGATGACCCGTAATTCTTCCACCAAAGGATAAAGCGTCCGCGCTACGCGTGAGAGCAACGGAAGACCCGCAAATTCAAGCCATGCTTTTGAGGTGCCCAGTCGTTGCGATCGACCCCCACAAAGAATTAAGCCACCTCGATGGTTCGCCGTCATTTTTTCGGAACTTGAAGAGCCTGAATCTCTTTGTCATCGGGAAATGCAATTTTGACTACTTCCAACATCGGGGCATGCCCTGCCCCACCAAAAGCACCGTTTGACCTTGTGCCATCGGACCCCACCATGACGAAGTTGGTGCATTCAAAACAAATCGCAATATCGACATATTCCTTATCTTTCCAAACTCGTAGCCCCACTCCGGGTAAAAAACAGCGTGCTTGTGAACCGGTATACACTTCCCCCTTCGTGAAGACCTTTGTTAATTTGGCAGCGTATTCCTTCCCTTGTTCTTTGCCTTTGGAAAGAATGGTGTATCCTGCAATAGTTTCCTTAGCATTTTTGGGGTCTTCCGAAAGTTTGGTATCGACTCGGAAGGCTTCGACCTTGGTTGCTTTCTGAAGGATGTCAAGATTTTTTCCCAAGCGTTCTTTTGCCGTGGGATTGATCTCCTCGGCAGGTGATTGGATCGATAACCAACCACAGGCAACGAGACTTAAGATGAGGATTCTTTTGAGCACTTTTGTAGACTCCCATGAGATTATGTTCTTCTCATCAGTATACAGCCGTTGTAAATGCTCAGAAAAGAGTCGAAAAAATGCTTGTTACTCAGCCGTTGTGATTTTTTATTGTTGTTCAACAAATCGAGTCAAAGGTAGGAGGTCATGGCTTCCTAAATGTCCGTCAGCCGTTGTGATTGCTTATCGTCGCTCAGATGTGGTGATTGCTTATCGTCGCTCAGACGTCGTCATTTGTTGTCTTCTCAATCCTCATTCTAGTTCGATCATTGAACGAGACTAAACCAACAATACGCAACGGGAGCAGCAAAAATTAGGCTATCAATCACATCCAGCACACCGCCAAAACCCGGAATCGATTGAGCGGCGTCTTTCACACCAGAATCCCTCTTGAGCATCGATTCCGCCAAATCGCCAAAAACTCCTGCCAAACCAACCGTCAAACCGAAAAGCCAAGGGGCATAAGGGCAATGAAAAACACCTCCCCAAGAGTTAATCAGAACTGCAACGAAAATCGAGGAAAGCAATCCCCCTACAAAACCCTGCCACGTTTTCTTGGGGCTAAGTTTCGGAGTGAATAGGGTTCGCCCCAAAACACGCCCCGTGAGAAATTTACCCGTAAAATAGGCGCCAATATCACCACACTTGGGAACAAAGACAACCATCAACAAAGCGAAAGCGGAACGGGTCGGATAGCCCGTATCGATCTCAGAAGGGAGAAATCGAACCATACCAAGAAAGGAAGGCATCATCCCCAAATAAAACACCCCCAATTGGAGATAAGCCACCCGAGGACTAGAACGCACCTCCGATTGATAGCGTGACATCTCCCATAAAAATCCGGAAATCCCAGTGATAACGAAGACCACCATCGCACAGTGAAAACTCGTGCCCCATCCGGTGAGGTTCGTAATCCATGCAGAACCAAGCGAGAAGATCACACCCAGAATCAAAAGCACTTTCACGGGGCGTTCGTTTTCAGGTAAAAGCTGGAGATATTCTCGACTGGCCAGAAACCCCAAAAGAATCACCACGAGCAGCATCAGAGGATATCGATTCCAACCCCATTGTTCTTCCCAGAAAAGTGCAAGCCCCAATAAGGCA
>CAZFDX010000799.1:0-2320 GCA_964518325.1 uncultured Alcaligenaceae bacterium
TTGTAAGAGTTCCGCCGACCAAACCAGCGCATCGCTGTTCTCGGGGTCAAAGAGCAGGGTTTGCGAATAGTCCTTCAAAGCGGGTTCATATTTCTTCTGGTCATGGAGGAAGCGTCCCCGAACTAAATACCCCTCGGCTTGGGTGGGATTCAGCTTGACCATTTCGTTCAGGACGATTTCGGCTTGATCGGGGCGATTGTGAGCAATCAGGTGCAAGCGAGCCAAAAGCCGATAGCCTCTCAAATGGGTCGGAGAGAGTTGAATCGCCTTTTCCAGATTCTTTTGAGCCTCGGCGAATTTATTTTGCAGAATGAGACTCTCGCCCAGTTGGGCATACAGGGAACCATCTTCCGGATGATTCTTCAGCAGTTTTTCGAGGTGAATTTGAGCATCGGCAGGGCGATTGATCCGCAACGAGAGATCGACCAATTTCCTGCCGACGTCCTGCCTTTGGGGGGCTTCGCGAAAGATTTTTTCGTCGAGAAAAATCACATTGGCCAATTCTCGGGACGATTTGGCCTTGGCAAGAATCAATTCCGCCAAGCGGTCGGCCTGTTCGTGGTCATCGGGACGAAATTCCAGATACCGACGCATGTAGCCTATGGCTTTATCGGGTTTGCCAATCGCAACCGCATGATCGGCCTGCCACAGGAGCGCCTCGGGCAAACGGGCAGCCTGCACCCGATGCAGTGCGAATAGGCCCCCACCCAAAAGAACAACGATTACAAGCAGACGTAGAAGAAGTTTGGTATTGAGAATTAGCATGATTCGCCCATCCGTGAGCAGGTCAAGTTGTCGATCCAACCGAGATTCTATCCCAACTCGGGAGATTTCGTCAACCCAATTTTGATGGTGGCATCTCTGCGAGAGGATTTTGATTATGTTTGCCGAGTCTCAGCGAAAGGAATCGTTTGCTCTCTCGGCACAATGAGCCAACTTGGGATGCGAGAAGCGGCCCGAAGGAAGCTCAAAGCGAAAAACGCCCCGAGGTAGATCAAAGCGAGAAGGGCCACGAAGAAAGCTCAAGGCGAGAAACGCCCCGAGGTAGATCGAAATGCTCTAGTAGTTGGAAACGACTTCGCCGCCGTTTCGGGTACCCAAGGCCGAATAAACGGCGGGGTTGATGCCATTTCGGAGGTAACGAACCGAGCCATCGGCAAACAGGAAGTTGGCTCCGCCGGGGTGACGGCTTCCAAAGCTAAACTCATAGGCACCAAATTCGGGAGTTCCAACGGGGGCTTTGCGAGCATTCAGGGGCACTCCCGTGCTGCCGAGGAACTCGGACATATCCCCTTGGCCGTTGGTATCGACATCGTCACTTCCGATCGCCCAGTGATCTTTGCGTCCAAAGTTAATGGCATTGTTTTCGCGAATGGTGCCCGCCTCGGGAACGGCGCTCAAATCCGACTCGGCCTCACCGATGGCAATCGTGTTGCTCGTCCCGTCGGTGATGCTCGACATGGTCACGCCCGAATCCATTCCAAAACTTTGGCCGTTACGGCGGATACGTTGGGCTAAACCTTTCTGGATGAAGATACCGTCGAGGTCATCGATCCGTTCCGAGGTGGTTGTGCCACCGAACATGGCAGTACCGGTAACCATTCGACGATCTTGCGTCAAAACCCCCGAGACACAGCCGAGATAGTTGGCAGGGACCCGACGTTGCACAATCCAGTTATCGCCCGAAATATCCGCAACATTGCGGGGCATCGCGGACGAGGGGCAACGGAAAACCTTGAAGAAGGTTTCGCACACACCAATGTTCCGAATGCTGCGCGAAACCGTATCGTCCCCTACCTGACCGACGTTACCGGCCACACCGGGCAGCGGAGCGGCCCATTGGCAGTTCCCGATACCGACGGGGGGACCACTTTCTTCCGCGAAGCTCAAGGCGTTGTAGGCAGCTTCTTGCTCTAAATAGGGAAGAATAAATGCCGACCAAGCGGATCCCACTTGGAATTCAGCACCCATCGGCCAGCCCCCTTCGCTATCGTGGAACGAGTGACAGGCAATCCCTAGTTGTTTGAGATTGTTTTGGCAGCTGGCTTTGTTGGCAGCTTCACGAACTTTCTGTACCGCCGGCAATAACAGACCGATCAAAATCGCGATGATCGCAATGACCACCAGCAATTCGATCAACGTGAAGGCCGAACGCAAACGAATCATAATCAACTCCTCAATAAGGATTAGTCCGTGCAAAAATTGCACAAGATTTCATGGTCACAGGTTAAAATCAATGGTTTTCCCACCGACCGGAACGGTAGCCGTTTCGGGCGAACTACTGGGAGCTTCGTATTTCTCACCGACGAGGTTTTTCAAA
>CAZFDX010000800.1:0-2253 GCA_964518325.1 uncultured Alcaligenaceae bacterium
GAGTTTCAAGCTCCCATTGTTGCCTCGGGGGTCGATTGCCACCTCACCTTCAAAAAATTCCTCGATCCCAAAATCCTTCCGGAAGATTTTCAGGCGGCAATCGATCAAATCGATTACTCGAGTGCCACTTTGAAAATCAACGTTGCTTTGGAAGAGTTGCCAAACTTCACCGCTTTACCAGGTACGGGGCCGGGGCCGCAACATCGGGGAACCGTTCACATCTGCCCGAGTTTCGACTACCTCGAACAGGCCTATGATGATGCCAAATATGGTCGCCCCTCGAAATCTCCTATTTTGGAATGCACCATGGCCAGCGCAGTGGATGATACCCTTACGCCTGCAGGGAAACATCTCATGTCGATGTTCATTCAATATGCTCCCTATAAACTTCGCGAAGGAACTTGGGACGATATTAAAGAACAATTTGCCGACCGATGTTTCGATATTCTCAATGAATATGCCCCCAATTTCAAAAAGAGCGTCATTGCCCGACAAATCATCACCCCACTCGATTTGGAACGGACTTACGGCCTTACCGGCGGCAACATTTTCCAAGGTGCCATGAGCCTCCACAAAATGTTCTTCCTTCGTCCCGCTGCCGGATATGCCAATTATCGCACACCGATCAAAGGGTTATATCTTTGCGGAGCTGCTGCCCATCCGGGGGGGGGGGTCATGGGGTCCTGCGGACGAAATGCCGCCAGAGAAATTCTCAAGGATAAAATCCGCTAAGCATTTTTCACCTCACCTTTTGCCGAGACTCTCTACTCGAATTGCAATTCTTTGCTCGAACTGAGATTCTTTCATCAATAAAATGTCTTAACGACCCGTAGAAGTGTTTGGCGAATCAACCGAGATATACCGAACAACGGAGATTGGCCCAGTGGGGTTTCTCCGACAACGGAGATTGGCCGAGCGGGTTGGCACAGCATTCTCTCGATCCACTGATGACTAACTGATTCCCTATGAGTAAGACCCGAACCCCCACCATTTTGATGTGCCCGCCGGATCATTATGGTATTGAGTACGAGATCAATCCTTGGATGAAGCGCTCGTTCGCGAGTGTACGGGATCAGGCTTTTCTTCAATGGCGGACCTTGCGAAGCACCTTGGCCAGTATCGGGGTGGTGATTGAAGAAATGACCCCGCAACCGGGATTGCCGGACTTGGTTTTCACGGCCAATGCGGGCTTAATGTTCCATCGCCGATTTTATTCTTCTCGTTTCATGCACGAAGTGCGGGCCAAAGAATCGCCTTTTTTCGATAGCTGGTTCCGCGAGCATGGCTACGAGGTGATTCATTGGCCCGAAGGGATGTATCACGAAGGGGCCGGCGATGCCCTCTTTTGTGGCGATGCCCTTTTTGCAGGCTATCGCACTCGTTCCGATGCCCGTGCCCATCAATGGGTGGCTGCGGAAATGGGTGTGCGGGTGCTTCCTCTCGAATTGGTTAACCCGAGATTTTATCATCTGGATACTTGCTTTTGCCCCTTAGCCGACGGAATTGCTTTGTACTACCCCGATGCCTTTGATACCTACGGGAAACGGGTTTTAGAAACGCATGTTTCTACGTTGATCCCTGTGATTGAAGCCGAGGCCCATCGCTTTGGCTGTAACGCTGTGGTGGTGGGAAAAACGGTTGTCCATAATTCGGGCTGTCCGCAAATGGCCAACGATCTGGAGAAGCATGGCTATAAATCGATCGAAGTCACTTTGGATGAATTCCTCAAAGCAGGCGGCAGCGCCAAATGCCTGACCTTGCGACTCGATGGCGAAGAGGCAGCCGGTTGGGCACGCCAAGCCTGAACACGGTGTTGATTCGTTTTTCGCTCTCTTTTCGGCCTTTTTTGTTACCTGATTTGTATGTCGCGATTTTTTGTAGAAACGCCCCCCACTTTGGGAGAATACGTCATCGATGGCCCCGAGGCCCATCACCTTGGTCATGTGCTGCGCTTACAGGTTGGGGAATCGATCACTTTGTTTAGTGGCGATGGCTACGAACATCTCGCCCATATTTTGGAAGTGAATAAGCGGACCGTCCGTTGCCAGATCGTCCGCTCTCAGTTGGTGAATCGGGAACGTCCTTATTCGCTTCATTTAGCGGTGGCGATGCCGAAAGGGGACCGAGGAGATTTTTTGATTGAGAAACTCGTGGAATTGGGTGTGGCGGAATTCACCCCCCTGATTACGGAACGATCGGTTGTGAAACCCGAATCTTGCAAGGTAGAGAAATTCCGTAGGGCCGTGATTGAAG
>CAZFDX010000801.1:0-2458 GCA_964518325.1 uncultured Alcaligenaceae bacterium
ATTATGCACCCTTCTTCTCTCCCGATTGGCGACATATCGCCTTTTAGTCGAATCGGCATGGGTGTTACGATGTATTCGTTGTCCCGCGCTATGGTGGGAAGCCCAAACGATTGACCTTTTATTCGGCACAGGTTGTGGTTATTTGTTGGAGCCGCGATGGAAAAAATATCTGATTCACCTCGTACCGATCGGCCTCTTACCCCTCGACTAGCGAAGTTTACAGCGTTCCGATGGAAGTAGATCGAGAAACGAAACTTCCCTATCTCGAAGCCAAAGACGTGAACTTTGCACCAAACGGGGCCGCCGCCTTCGTTCGGGGGCCGGGAACTTGGTATCGCAAAGGTTATCGGGGTTCCTCGAATGACGATATTTGGTTGGCTTCGGCCGATGGCAAAATTGTCAAACGCCTGACCGATTTCAACGCTCAAGATTCGTTCCCGAATTTCTCGCCAGATGGCAAGAAATTATATTACGTCTCGGAGGTGGGAAGCCAATTTGGAAATGTCACCGTCCAAGATATGGACCCTAGCCAAAATCCCCCTGCACCGGTGGGAAAACCCCGTGTTCTTACGAATCACAAGGATGACCCCGTTCGGCGCCTTCGTTTAAGCGGCAATGGCGAGTGGCTTGTTTACGAATGTGGCACCGATATTTGGATTGCCAACGCCAAAGATGGTTCCACTCGAAAGTTAGCGATCGAAGTTCATGCCGATGAGAAAAGCAACAGCGAACGGGTCGTGACCTACACACGGGACATCAGTGAATATGCCATTAGCCCTGACGAAAACTTTGTGGCCTTTGTGGTGCATGGAGAAGTATTCGTCATGCCTCTTCGTGGCGGCAAAGCCACACGGGTGACCGATACCCCTGCGGTGGAGCACGGCCTTTCTTGGTCGAAAGACGGGAAAAAACTACTGTTTATTTCGGATCGAACCGGTTACGAAGACATTTATTCTGTCGAGTCGGACGATCCGGCCGTGCCGGAACTGACCAAAACGGGGAAATTCAAAGTCACCCAAATTACGAAAAATACCGATACGGAATTTGGCGCCAATTTCACACCCGATGGCTCGCGAATCCTTTTCATTCGCGGCGGGAAATTGGTCAGCATCAAAAACGATGGGACCGACGAAAAAATTCTCGTCAAAGAACCGCGTGTGTTCGACTACGATTGGTCGCCCGATGGCAAATATATCGTCTATGCCCGTAGCGACGGTTCGTTTGCCAGTGAGTTATACATCATTCCCAGCGATGGCTCGAAAGAACCTGTGAACATTACCCGTTATGCTACCTTCAACGGCGATGTGAGCTGGAATAATCCTAACGGCAAAATTGCCTTTCTCAGTGAACGTCGTGGTTCAACCACCATGCATGTACTCAGCCTGCAAAAGCCCACCCCCACCAGCGGTATAGGCGGGGGAACTTTCTCGGGGGAAATTGACTGGGAGGATATTCATCTGCGCGTGAATCGCCCCAGTCCGATCAACGCCCGCGAAGGAACCATCTCGAAAAACGGTCGCTTTATCGCCTTCCGAGATACCATCGGGGCAGGAGACCTTTGGGTAGCCGATTCCGATGGAACTTCGGCTTTGAAGATCACCAGCAACGGAACCGGTCCCCGACAAATCCGCTGGACCAGCGGCAACTATATTTATTTCTTGGATACACAAGGGCAATTACGTTTCACCTCGGTAGGTCTAGGACTCGGGGCAGCTACGGGAACGACCCCTACCCCCAATACGGTGAACTTCACGGCCAAAATGACGATCCGTCAGAACGAAGAATTTACCGAAATGTTCGAGCAAGCATGGCGGGCCTTGAATGATAGCTTTTACGATGAGAAACATCACGGCCTCGATTGGGTGGCCATCCGCAATAAATATCGGCCGATCATCGATCATGTGAGCATGAAAGAGGATTTGTATTCCCTCGTCAGCCTCATGCTCGGGGAACTCAATGCCTCGCATTTAGGAATCTCGGGCAATCTCCGAAATCCCGACGAACTCACCGCCGACCTTGGTTTGCTCTTCGACGATTCCTACACAGGGCCGGGCTTGAAAGTCGCCGAGAAACTCCGTCGCGGACCTGCAGATAAACGGGGCTTAAATCTTAATGTGGGTGACATCATTCTCAGCATCGATCGAGAAGAAATTACCGAAAAAACCAACCTTTCTAAACTTCTCAATGGTCGAATCGGCGAAACGGTCACCCTTGAAGTGACCTCTAACCCCAGCGATCCGAAATCGCGTCGCAAGGTGGATATTCAAGCCGTCAATCGTTCGGTGATCTCGGATTTAATGTATCAACGCTGGGTCCGCAACAATGCCGAAACCGTAGCCAAAGCCAGCGGTGGAAAAATCGGTTACATTCATATCCCCTCGATGGATGAGAACGGCCTTGAAGTCTTTGTTCGCTCACTTTACTCGGATAATTACGACAAAGAAGCCATCGTGATTGA
>CAZFDX010000802.1:0-3101 GCA_964518325.1 uncultured Alcaligenaceae bacterium
AATAAAGGGGTTGATAAGACCCCTTCAGGGAACGTCTCACGACTTGAGATAATTCGAGGCGAGGATTGTAATGGCAAAGTAAAGAGGACCAACCTAAATCGGTTATCCAAAAACTGAGTGTCCCTTCTTCCGTGGGACAAACAAGAATGTTGGAAGGTTTAATTCCCCCGTGTGCTATCGGTTCAGAAAGTCGATGGAGCCGTCCCACGACCTTGGCCAAACGTCGAACAATAAGAGCGATTTGGGTGGGATTCGGAGGGGTTCTGCCCCATTGGGTATCGCGCATGAAACCCGCTAAATCGACCCCAGAAAGTTCGGGATATTCGAAACATGGAACATCGCCGGCTGTGTAGATCGATCGTAGGGGAATGATCCCGTGAAATTCCTCTAGCTCTAGGAATCGCTTGAGCTTTGGAACATGACGATAAAAATCTTGGGCTAATTCGGCATCGGTCACTAATTTCAGTATCGTGGGAGAATCGGTTCTGGTATCATCCACCGCTTCCCAAATCTCGGCATAGGGACCAAGTCCACGCAGGGCTTTCAGGGTCCACCAATCGATACCCTTGGGGCGGACCCCTTTCTGCAAGTAAGGACGTTGTTCAGGTACCAAAACAGGTATATCACCAAATTGATATTGGAGAATACGTTCCGGAAGATATAGCAACCATTGTTCGGGTTGGTCGATTGAAAAACTTTCCGGTAACGATTGACCGTGAATATCACTGGGTCTTCTTAAAGCATGATGGGCCGTGATGGGTAACGTGTTGAGATAGGCTTGTAAAGTTTCGCGGAACTCTTCTTCAATTTGGAGACTTTCTAGGGTTTCGTCGATCAAAAAACTCAAAGTGGCGGTGGGAGAAAATAAAAGCTCCCGAAAAGCGGCGCGGAGATCATTGGGTGGCAAGAAGGCCTGCACCCGACGATGAGTCTCGCGGGCCACTTCATACAGCGAGGTTTCAAAAGGGACAAGTCTTGCTAAAGCTGCTTCGGAATGCCGATGCACCGCGGCAGCTACACATTCCAGCAACCTTTGAAGACGAGACATGCAAATCTTATTTGGGTGAGGATTTTATACCACTTACTCTATCATACGTCTCGACATGATACAACAGTTTGCCGAGAAAGAATTTTTCTTCGTTCAAGAAATCTGTACCTTTCTTAGGGGCGATTTCGCTGGGTTAAAAACCGTAGGCTATTCGTACACAGCAAAGCACTTATCACCTTAGGCCATGAGAAACCGCTTCATCGCATGTAGCAACCGCAGACCATTAAAAACCGCAGTCACCCCGTACACGAACGACCTTCCCCTTTACCTTATCTTGAGTCGATTTCACACTGCATAAATAATGAGTTGATTTCACACCAAATTTTGAATAGGTAGGGAGTTGATACCGCGTCGGAATGATCACCTTTCGCCTTCCCTTCGGAGAGATTTGACACCCGATCTCACAGCAGCCCAAACGAATTTTTAACAATTTCGCAAAAGTCGCCGCAACTCTCTTGACCCCGATTCTGATTTTGGCTAAATTATATTGAGAATGAGTCTCAATAAGGCCTGCCATGAACCACCTGCCTACCATACCAATCGATATGCTCCGTTCCGGACAATGGGCTAGCGTTGCCGATGTCAGTGGCGATCCCAAATGGGTGAGCCGAATGGCAGAACTCGGCTTACGAAACGGCTCTCACATTCAGATGATTCGGAAAGGTTCCCCTTGCTTACTGAAAGTGGGAACCTGCCAACTCTGTCTTCGGGCAGATGATTCCTCACAAATTCTGGTTTGCCCGTTGGAAGGCGAAAACGGATGACCACTTTGGATGCCCTGAAGCCTCAAGAGCGGGGTCGAATCCATTCGATCACCGGTTCCCCTGCTGTGGTTCAACGTCTTGCCGAGCTAGGACTTTTTGAAGGTGAAGAAATTCAATTCCTTGGCAAAGCCCCTTTGGGTGACCCCCTTGAAATTCAGGTGGGCACCACCACTTTGAGTATCCGAAAGAAAGATGCACAGGGGATTCTCGTGCAAACCCTCACCCAAGAATAATTCATCCATGTCACTCGAAACCAAAACTTTTTCCGTTGCTTTAATCGGGAACCCCAATACCGGAAAATCCACCCTATTTAATGCGTTGACAGGTCTACGCCAACACACGGGAAACTATCCCGGTGTTACGGTGGAGATGAAGAAAGGGGAATGTAAGCTCAACGAGTATTTGAAACTCAATCTCATTGACCTTCCGGGGACTTATAGTTTGGCCCCCCGTAGCTTGGATGAAATGGTTTCGGTCGATGTGCTGCTCGGCCGGATGAAAGGGGAAAGCAAGCCCGATTTGGTGATTTCGATTGTCGATGCAGGCAACCTCGATCGACATCTTTACCTCACTTCGCAGCTCATGGGGTTGGGAATCCCGATTGTGCTTGCCGTCAACATGATTGACGTGGCCAATAAACAGGGCATTACGATCGATTGGAAGACGTTAGAACAACGCTTGGGTATTCCAGTTATTCCGATTCAAGCCAATAAAGGGAAGGGGTTAGAGGAACTCAAAGCAACCCTTGCGAAAGTTCTGATGCAAGAGGGTTCCAGTCCGATTCATGGGCCGGAATTTCCCGAGGCCGTGAATCAAGAGGTGAACCGTCTGCGAGAACAACTCGGAAACCAAGTTCCCGAATTTCTGGTGCAACGACTCATTCTGGATATTGATGGGCACGCTCAGAAGCATTTTTCTCAGGATCGCCCTTATTTGAACGATACTCTCAACCAGATTCGAGAACGTCTCAAAAGTCATGGGGTTGCCATACCCGCTATTGAGTCGAAAGTGCGCTATGGATGGATTCGTGAACAACTCAAGGGGGTAGTTAGCCGACCTCGGGAAACGCCGGTTTCGTTCTCGCAACGGCTAGACCAGATTTTGATTCACAAGTTTTTTGGTACCCTTATTTTCTTGGGGTTGATGTTCCTCGTCTTTTGGTCGATCTTCTCGGGCGCTCAATACTTGATGGACCCGATCAAAGACGCATTCACTTGGCTGGGTGAACACGTCAAGGAAGCTCTTCCGGTTGGGCCTTTCCGAAGTTTGATCGTCGATGGGGTGATTGG
>CAZFDX010000803.1:0-2930 GCA_964518325.1 uncultured Alcaligenaceae bacterium
TCAATTCCATGCACATTGCGGGTTCCGGCATGCGGGTGCAGTCGGAACGCATGAAGCTCATCTCGCAAAACATCGCCAACGCCGACAATACCGGCGAGTTCCCCGGCGACCTGCCCTATCGCCGCAAGGTGTTGACGTTCAAGAATCAACTCAACAAAGAGCTGGGCGTGGAACAGGGGAAAGTGAAAAAAATCACCACCGACAAAAGCGACTTCCGCAAGGTCTACAACCCCGGGCACCCGGCGGCAGACGAGGAAGGTTACGTCACCATGCCCAACGTCCAAATCCCTATGGAGATGGTGGACCTGCTGACTGCGGCCCGCGCCTATGAAGCGAATGTGAAGGCGGCCCAGACCTTCCGCCAAATGCAAGAACAAGCTCTTTCCATTTTAAGAGGATAAGATATGCAACTTTCTCCGTTGAGCGGCTTGGGTTCATTACCGTCTTTGACACCGACTCGCCCCGTAGCGGCAGGGGGGGCAGGGGGGAGCTTCGGCCAAGTGTTGACCAATGTTCTCAGCGCTCATACCCAGTCTGCCCAGAATGCCGATCAGGCCATTACGAATTTGATTACAGGAAAAACGACCGACCTTCATACGGTGACCCTCGCAGCTGCCCAAGCCGATTTATCGTTCCGTTTGATTTTGGAACTCAGAAATCGCTTGACAGAAGCGTATCAAGAAGTCATGCGTACTCAACTGTAATGAAGTCATGGAATGCCCCCAAAATTTGTAAGCAGGAAGTCAAGCCATGGATTTACGCCAAATACTTAATCGACTAAGAGAATCGTGGGCCCGTCAATCAACGGCTCTGAGGTTCTTGGCCATCTTTTTTGGCGTGATAGCCTTACTTGGTCTGATCATTTATTTCAGCGAAACGGGAAGCACCAACTATGTGACCCTAGCGCGGGGATTGGACCCTGCTGATGCCGGAGCCATTTCCGAAAAGCTCAAGGCCGCGAATAAAAAGTTCAAGCTCGAAGATGGCGGAACAACGATTAAAGTGGCCGAAAATGAATATGCAGAATCTCGGGTAACCTTGGCTAAAGAAGGAATCGCCAGCAATACTACTGGCAAAGGTTACGAATTGTTTGATGAGGCCAATCCGCTCAGTTCTACCCCGTTTATCCAAAGTGTGAACTACACCAGAGCGCTGCAATCGGAACTGGCTCGTTCC
The DNA here is from genome assembly GCA_964518325.1 of uncultured Alcaligenaceae bacterium. Classification (GTDB taxonomy): domain Bacteria; phylum Planctomycetota; class Planctomycetia; order Gemmatales; family Gemmataceae; genus SKW135. The sequence continues at coordinate 1,177 of CAZFDX010000803.1, forward strand.
ATTCAACAGATCGAACCGGTCGCATCGGCACGGGTGCTGATTGCCCGAGCGGAACCTAGTCCCTTTATCCGCGAACAGAAACCCACCACAGCCAGCGTTACCCTCAAGCTCAAGCCGGGCGCTTCGCTCAATCGGAATCAAACTGCGGGGATCGTTGCTTTAGTCTCCCGCGCTGTGGAAGGGCTGAAACCGGAGAACGTCACGATTGTCGATCAAATGGGTCGCTTACTTTCGGATTCTCGGGCCTATGAAGATGGCTTCGGCGGAAGTGGGCAAATGGATTACCGCCGTGATTTAGAAACCTATTTGGCGTCAAAAGCTCAAGATATGCTGACCAGAACGCTGGGGGCAGGACGGGCCATTATTCAGGTTTCGGCAGACATCGATCATAAACGGGTGAAAGAACGCTCCGAACGGGTGATTCCTGAAGAAAAAGCGATCACTGCAGAGCGATTGATGACCTCCAAAACCACCGGCGGAATGCGTGCCTCAGGAGTCGCAGGGACCGGTTCCAATGTCACCCGAGCCGGAGGAGCCAGCGGCACTGGTGGCGGCAACTCCAGCGAAGAAACCATCCAGACCGACTACAGCGTTTCTAAATCGTATCGGGAAATGGAAGATCGCATGGCAGCGGTTTCCCGTTTAACGATTGCTGCCTTGGTAGACCTTTCTCCTTTGGAAGGAAGCAATACTCCACCGATGTCCCAAACCGATGTGCAGGACATTATTAAAAGGGCCATTGGTTATAAAGAGGGACGGGATGAAATTACGGTTTCTTCGGTCAAACTCGGTACGGCCGCTCCTACGGAAGAACCCCCCTCCGAGGAAATGAGTAGCCTCACCAAGTTTGCCCAGTATGTGAATATCGCTCGTTATGCTACCTTGGGGATTGCCTTGCTTGCGGTCATTGGCTTATTGGGGTTGATTCTATTCCGTAGGGGACCCGCTCCAGCGGCGGCTCCAGCGGCTCAGACCGATATTCCGTCTGCCGAGGCCATGGAGCAGCTGCGGGAGCAAAGACGACGTGAAGAGTTCGAGAAGTTTTTGGAACAGGCTCGAAACGATCCCGATACCGTTGCCCGAATGTTAGAAAAATTATTAGCTGGCCCCGCGCCGGCACAACAGTAACACATATACAGAAGGTTCGATTCGTTTATCCGTTGTTGTTTTGTTCAAGGTCAATGAGGGAAACAAATGGCTGCTTTGTCCGGCGAAGATACGGTTGCGACTCTCCTTCGGGCACTCCCCACAGAAGTGGCCGAGTCGATCCTCGCACGTCTTTCCCCCGAAGCCGCCGCGAAGGCCCGCGCTCGTCTGGAGCAATTGCGGGCCGCTCCCACTCCACCGGATAAACTCGAATCGGCCATGTCGGGGTATTTTGCGGTCGTGAATGCGAGCAACGAAGAACAAACGGTGGCCCCTGCGGAACCCGCCAACGATGTTCCCGAGGCGGAACCCCTACAGGCTGCATTGATGGATGATGAATCCCTGCGATTACAACTGGAAGATCAGATGCGAAATCTCGCCAAACTTCCGTTGGATATTTTCGCGCGCGCTTTGTCCGATGAACCCATCCAGACCGTCGCCACCGTATTAGGGGCCGCCTCTCCCGAATTCGCTGCGGATGTCCTTAAGAAATTACCCGCGGAACGACGTCCTGAAATTATCGTTCGTTTGAGTAAGCCCATGGCGAAAGACCCCGAGTCTGTCCCTTATACACCTCTGACGCTGCCGACGTACTACCCCTTGCAAAG
>CAZFDX010000804.1:0-2446 GCA_964518325.1 uncultured Alcaligenaceae bacterium
TCCGGTGCAAAATTCATCTCCGGCCAGAGGGGAGATGAGGGAGAAACTCACGGTGGCGTATGAAACGGCAGGGGCCTACCCCGAAGCGGCGCTGACGTGGTTACCTGCCGTGTGGGAAGGGGGCACAAAAGTTCCCCAATGAGCGTGGGGATGGTTACGTGCCGAAGCACGGGCAGCGCGCGGGGAAGTCAGGCACCTGAAACCGCGTGAATGGCTGGAACGGTCTACATCGACCCGAACGACTCGCGTTTTGGCCGCGTGGGTGGTGTGGGCACAATTACAACCAACGTTGCCCGAGGAATTTCGGGAGTTAGCACCAAAGATTCAAGCGAGATTAGATGAGGGTGAAAATGCTCTGCCCGTGCGAGCCGCTTGGTTAGCCCGAAAAGCGCTAGCGAGTGTCGCTCAAGGCGATGTGTTATTGCTGGCACAAGCGGCCGATCGATTGATGAAGCGTTGGTCCGATGGTCCCATTTCGGATTTGGATGTTCCCCCCTTTCTTCGCTTTCCCACTCATGCTGCACAAGCGAGACATCGGCAAGCTCGTTCGTGGATTATCGAGAAACGGGAATTGATTCATGGTTGGCTTCAGCGGATTTGGTCGAATATGCCCTTTCCCACACGAAGCCACCTTTTTCCGAAAACACTGGCCCCCTTTGGTTTGGAGATGGATGTTCCTTTAACCAAAAGTTACACCGACATTCTTTTAGCTTGGGGGGCAGCAAAATTCGGTGAGCATACCATTGCCAATAAATTTTTCCAACAGGGTCGAGAAAATCTTCCGCAAACTCAACCCCATCTGCTTTTGTTGGATGCTTGGGGTTTTCGGATCGAGCAAGCACGTCGATCTCGCAATCAATCCCTTCCGCAAGAATTTTTTCACACCTTGAATCGGTTAGAAACCCTGCCAAAGTATGCCGTGGAAAGTTGGCTATCGCGCTCCCGAATCTTGGAACCTTCGCGAACTTTGCCACCCAATTTGTACAACCCCAAAAACGCCGAGATTTTACCGACTTTGCGTGATGTCAGTGATTACGAGCAATACATGCGATCCTTTCCACGAGAGATTGCTAAAAGGAATTTGAGCGATTTTTTGATGCTGGATCGCGAGTTAGCCCGTTCCAAAGGGGGCGTGTTGGATTATTTGCTGGATCAGGTGCGGGAGATTATTTTCAATCCCACGACCGAAGAATCCGTGCGAACACAAATGACCCTTGGTTATGTCAATGGACTACGCTTACAACCCGTGGGGGTGGTGGTGGCCCGTTTAGAAGAGTTGTTCTCGCGAATGAATAGCCTCGATTTCTTTGGTTCGGTGAATCGCTACTTCTGCTTACCTGCGTTGTTGATTCTCGAAGGGGCTATTGGCGCTTTGGTTCCTGCGGACTTAGAGCCAAATTCACCCGCCCGAATTTGGTTAGAAGCGGACGAATGGCGTGTTATTCGGAAGATTCGCAGTGAACTCCAAGCCGCATTACGAGAGGCAGGTTTAGAAGGGTAATCACAAACGGAAAACGGAAAAGGTGAAATAAAATGGAGCCAAAATTTCGCGGCAAGCTCTCTTGGCTTTCCGTGTCCTCTAACTCCAAAAGGCAGGGTCCAAACCGGTATATTCTGCTGTTTCCTCCGGACCGTAATTATCAAAACGACTTGGTTCTTGAGGAGGGATATTCCACATAATGATACCTGCCAAGGAAAACATATGTTCTAAGGTTCCCAGAATCCTGCCTGCAACAACAGTATCAGAAACCTCTTCTCCGGGTTCCTTAAAGCTCGGTTCACTTGTGCCCAATAATTCAGAAAGGGTGGGAAGAGATTGGATCGAAATATGCAGTTCTTTTGATTTATCTTGAATGGCTCTTTGGACACGTTGGATGGAGGGAAACAGCGGGTCTTCCGAATCCAGCGAATCGAGCGCGTGATGGGTGATGACTAATAAAAAAATCAGCAGATCGGAAATGGGGCGGTCTAATCGAGTCGGCATTTCCTCGACACGAAATTCCATCTCAGTTCGCACACGAAATTCGTGATACCCCGAAAGGCATTCATGTTGGGTGCTGCTTGCGATTTGATAAATCTCTTTCATCAGGTCGGATAAGGACCAAAAAAAGAAGGCCACATTCTGATGGAGATTCATCGAGTACATGTTGTTATTTTACTCAAGATTCCATTCGGTATAAACGAAAAAACAACAATTTGGAATTAACGTTGATTGCTGATTGATTGTGGATTGACTGAGATTGAGTCACACAAGTTGACTCAGAAGAGGGAAGGGCTTTTTTCAATAAGTACTCGATGGTTTCCTACTCGATGGTTTCCTACTCGATTCGATGATGATGATACGATTTCTCCGATTTGTCGAAGCTCCGAGTGCGGGGGGCAATTTCTCCGATTTGTCGAAGCTCCGAGGGGGCGGCGGTGCAGGTGGAATTCATTGACCATTCAC
>CAZFDX010000805.1:0-2615 GCA_964518325.1 uncultured Alcaligenaceae bacterium
GTCCCCAAATCATTCGGTTCGATTGGGGATGTCATCCGCCTGATGAATTCGATCCTTCGCCCCCGATTGCTATTGATCGAGAAAGAGGGATATTCACTCTGGGTGGTCCTCAATGCTTCGATTTGCCAGATGGAACAAATCATCGGGCAGTTCGACCGACGAAATCGATCAGGTGCTAAATTCGGGTTTGCGTTTGGCGAGTTGGTTTTGCAGCCTTTGAACGATGCTTGTATGCATTTGAGAAACGCGAGATTCACTGAGTCTCAGGGTGGTGCCGATCTCTTTCATGGTCATTTCCTCGTAGTAATAGAGGATGACAATGAGTCGTTCATTGCGGTTAAGGCCTTTGGTGACCAACCGCATGAGATCGCGGTTTTGCAGCCGGTTGGTGGGGTCTTCGGCCTTTTTATCTTCAAGGATATCGATCTCGCGAACATCCTTGTAGCTATCCGTCTCGAACCATTTTTTATTCAAGGAAACCACACCCACTGCGGTGGCTTCACCAATAAAGGCATCGATCTGATCGAGAGGGATACCTAATTTCTCGGCAATTTCATCAGGTCGAGGTGGGCGTCCCAACTGTGCTTCTAGGGATTTGCGGGCCTCTTCAAACTTCGAAGCCTTCGCGCGAACCAATCGGGGAACCCAATCCATGGTCCGCAGTTCGTCGAGCATGGCCCCCCGAATGCGAGGCACACAATAGGTTTCAAATTTGACCCCACGATTTAGGTCAAACGCTTCGATCGCATCCATCAGCCCGAAGGTTCCGGAGCTAATCAGGTCGTCAAGCTCGACCCCATCGGGCAGCCGTGCCCAAATGCGCTCGGCATTGTACCGCACCAGTGGCAGATATTTCTCCACCAGAATGTTGCGATACTTAACATCCCCCGTCTCGCGATAGTCTCGCCAAACTTGCATAATCTCTTCTGAATTTAACGCCATCCGGGCTTCCTCCCTGATGAGTGAAGCACCGCAACAAAAGGACTTCTTGAATTGAGAGTGATCCCCATTACGCCCCCCTTTCAACAAGGATGACTTGGTGATCCTTTCCCCCCAAAACTATCGAAGTACGCTTCCTTGCGGCTTGCTTCGATCCCCCGTTTGTGAACCTGTTTGTGCAGAATTCACCTTCTCTATCAGTATCGTTCGCTCACCCCCCGGTGATGAACAATTCTGCGCCAAAAACGCCAATTCCCCTGATCTTCCCCCTAGCGCATTCGCGCCAGTTATCAGGGTTGATTTCTTTCTCTAAATTGCGCACGGCGCAAATCCTTCCCCAAGGAGTGCAACCGTCACAATTTATTTCCGAAACGTGGGCGTTTCGTGTGGGACTCTGATAACGTCGTCTTCACAATAAATCCAGACTCATTTTCGCCTCGAATTCATTTTTTTCGGATTTTTTGGGACGTTTTGAAAAAACTTCCTTCAACATGGGGTAGAGTTTCCGGTTTTGATAAGCAGGGTTTTGGTCTCTGTCGGGCTTCTCGCAAGGCTGCGTGCCGAGTCGAGTTTCCGGTTTCGATCAGCAGGGTTTTCTTATGCGTGTTTTGGTTACAGGTGCCGGCGGATTTTTAGGCTTTGAAATTGTCAAAATGCTCAGGCAACGGGGGCTTTCCGTTCGTTCGCTCTCTCGTCAAACTTACCCTAAACTCCAAACCCTCGGGGTCGATCATCTGTGTGGGGATTTGGCCGATCTGTCGAAGGTCCGCCAAGCCGTAGAGGGTTGCGATGTCGTCTTTCACGTCGCTGCCAAAGCCGGCATTTGGGGAAAATGGTCAGAGTACTATCAAGCGAATGTCGTTGGTACCCAAAATATCTTGCAAGCCTGTCGGGACTGCCGCACCCCAAGGCTCATCTTCACCAGTTCCCCTTCGGTCACTTTCGCAGGGGTCGATCAAAATGGGGTCAGTAACAATGAACCTTATCCCTCCAAATTCTTGGCGTACTACCCTTACTCCAAGGCCATCGCGGAAAAGCTCGTCTTGGAGGCGAATTCCGATTCCCTGTTGACGATTGCTTTGCGCCCGCACCTCATTTGGGGGCCAGATGATCCGCACCTGATTCCGCGCTTAGTTGCCCGTGCCCGAAAGGGGAAACTAAAAAAAATTGGTTCGGCAGATAAACTGGTCGATACCGTTTTCGTCGAAAATGCCGCCCTCGCTCATCTCTGCGCTTTGGATCGGCTCCAAAAGGGGGCTACTTGTGCGGGCAAGGCCTATTTCGTTTCTCAAGGGGAACCGGAACCCTTGTGGTCATTCATCAACAAAATTTTATCGGTTTATGGATTACCTCCCGTGACTCGATCGGTTCCGCAATGGTTGGCCGTTCGAGTCGGGGGCATTCTGGAAACGCTTTACTCCCTGTTGCCTTTTTTTGGTGAGCCTCCGATGACCCGTTTCGTGGCCCTGCAACTCTCGACCGCTCATTGGTTCGATACCACTCCGATCCGTGAAGATTTAGGTTTTGTCCCCACCATCACGACGGCACAGGGGCTTGAACGGCTTCGGCAAGCGATCACCTAGTTCCCTTGAGTTTGTCGATTTCAACCTCGGAAGACTTCCTCCATCACGAGTGTCCACCCGCGATTACCTCGTTCCCTTTCGTGGGACTGGGAT
>CAZFDX010000806.1:0-2934 GCA_964518325.1 uncultured Alcaligenaceae bacterium
CCCTTCTTTGTATTGGCCACACAAAACCCCATTGAACAAGAAGGAACCTATCCATTGCCCGAAGCGCAGTTGGATCGATTCCTGTTCAAACTGTTGGTCCCGTTTTGCTCCCGTGAAGAGTTGGCCGTGATTTTGGATCGGACCACGAAAAATGAAACGCCGCGTGTCTCGAAAATCATGGATAGCGCCGAGATTAAAGACCACATTGCTTTGGTCCGCGAGGTTTTGGTAGCCGCTCCCGTTCAGGATTATGCGATTCGATTATTGTTAGCGACTCATCCCGGTAATGAGTTCGCCCCTCCCGTCACCAGCCGATACTTGCGAGCCGGCGGAAGCCCCCGAGCTGCCCAAGCTATGATTCTCGCAGCCAAGGTGAATGCTCTTTTAGCAGGTCGGTTCAACGTGAGTTTCTCGGATATTCGTCAGGCCTATCTTCCTTGTCTCAGGCACCGTATCTTGTTGAACTTCGAGGCGCAGGCCGAGAATATCGCCGCCGACCAAATTCTTACGCAGATTCAACAAAGCGTACCGGAATCAACAGAGAAAAATCGCTAAAAGGGCCTACTTCACATCAGACGTATCCCTTGTATAAATCCCTTTTCGCCTGTTTTATGTGGAGTCGTTTCATCATGAAGTGCTTCCTTTGGGTCGCCTCCCTAATGATTGTGGGGTTTGCGATGTCCGTTTATGAGTTACATGCCGACGAAGGGATGTGGTTGTTCAATAATCCCCCGAAACAACGTATCAAAGAAAAATATGGCTTTGAATTGACCGATGCTTGGCTGGATCGTGTTCGACTTTCCAGCGTGCGATTCAATTCCGGCGGCTCGGGGTCGTTTGTTTCTCCGAATGGACTGGTGATGACCAATCACCACGTCGGGGCCGATGATCTGCAAAAACTTTCCGACGAAAAAAACGACTACCTGAAGAATGGCTTCCACGCTCGCACCCTCGCCGAGGAAAAACCCTGCAAGGGGTTAGAACTCAACGTCTTGATTAACATCAAAGATGTAACCGCTGAGGTGAACGCTGTGGTCAAGCCCGACATGAAGCCCGAAGAGGCCTCTGCCGCACGTCGCAAGGTCATCGGCGAAATCGAAAAAGCCGCAGCCGATGAGAAAAATTCGATCCGTGCCGATGTGGTCACTCTTTACGCAGGTGGCGCTTATCACCTGTACACCTTCAAAAAATATACCGATATTCGCTTGGTTTTTGCCCCAGAACAACAGATCGCCTTCTTTGGGGGCGATCCCGACAACTTCGAGTATCCCCGCTTTGATTTGGATGTTTGCTTCTTCCGCGTTTACGAAAATGGCAAACCCGTAGACACCAGCAAAACCTACCTCCCTTGGTCACCGAACGGCGCCATGGACGGGGAACTCACCTTTGTTTCCGGTCACCCCGGCCGAACGAATCGCCAAAACACTATTGCCGAACTCGAATACCTTCGCGATTACCAATATCCGTACTTGCTCAGTCGGCTGAATCGGCTCGAAGTTCTTTACTCCGCTTGGGGGGAACGCACGGAAGAAAATCGTCGTCGGATCAAAGACGATCTGTTTGGGGTGCAAAACTCACGCAAAGCCCGAACGGGGGGCCTAGCAGGGTTGCTCGATCCCGTTTTGTTTGGCCGAAAAATGGAAGAAGAAAAACGGCTGATCGAATTCTGCAAAAAGAACGAGAAAGACCCCGATTGTAAAGCCGCTTTAGAGGCATTGGAAACGATCGCCAAAGCAGAAAAGATTCGTCGAGAAATTGCCCAAAACGTCAACTTCTACGAAAATGCCATCGGCTTTAGCTGCGCCACATTTGGGATTGCCAAAACCCTGTTGCGTGCCGGCGATGAACTGCCGAAACCTTCGGGCGAACGGCTCCGCGAATTTGGCGATGCCCGTTTGCCTTCCTTGAAATTCCAACTCTTCTCGGATGAGGAAATTTATGAGGACGTGGAAATCCTCAAACTCACCGATTCGCTCACTTTCCTTTGTAGCACCTTCGGGGCCAACCACGAGTTCACCAAGAAAGTGCTGGCCGGTAAATCTCCCCGTGCCCGCGCGTACGAATTAATTACCGGCTCGAAATTGCGCGACCCCAAAGTTCGTAAAGAACTGTTCGAGGGTGGTAAAGAAGCCATCGCCAAAGCGAATGACCCACTGATCGAATTAGCTCGCATGGTTGATGCCGATGCCCGTAAATATCGCAAACAATTCGAGAACGAAGTCGAAGAACCGAAACGTCAAGCCGCCGCTGCCATCGCCAAAGTGCGTTTCAAAATCGACGGCACCAATACCTATCCCGATGCCACCTTTACTCTGCGATTGTCCTACGGCCCCATCAAAGGCTACAAAGAGAACGGGAAAGATGTGCCCCCCTTCACGACCTTTGAGGGGCTTTATGCACGAAACAAAGAACACAACGATAAACCCCCGTTCGATTTACCCCAACTTTGGAAAGATAAGAAAGCCCAACTCAACCTAAAGACTCCATTCAATTTTGTTTCCACCGCAGACATTATCGGTGGGAATAGTGGCAGCCCCGTCATCAACACCAAAGGGGAAGTGGTCGGGCTGATTTTCGACGGCAATATCCAATCGCTGGTTCTCGATTTCATCTACGACGATACCGAATCCCGTGCGGTCAGCGTCGATAGTCGCGGGATCATCGAAGCACTCGATAAAGTTTACAACGCCAAAGAATTGGTTTCCGAGCTGCGAGGCAAAAAGTAACTCCGTGAAATCGCCCCCAGAAAAATCGTGATTCACGCAGGGGGATCGTGAAAATGCCCGCCCTCCTCACGATCCACGATTCCCGATTCTCCACCTTCACGACCCTTTCCCCGAAGAAACCCATCCTCCCAAGATGATCTTCCGGTTTGTTGATTCAATCACAAATATCCTGAATATCCTGATTCGATTCGGTCGGTTCCTTCCTCTC
>CAZFDX010000807.1:0-2410 GCA_964518325.1 uncultured Alcaligenaceae bacterium
ATCCTCCATTGGGGTAGCCGGTCATCTCACAAACAAATAAACGCACTTGGGCATCAAAACAGGCCGCCACGGGATCAATCACATCGGGTTCTGCAGCGGCTAAGCTAATCGTCCAACCCGAAGCCAACTGGAACGATTTCACGGCCTCTTGCGGAGTCAAAGGGTCCACCGCATAGATCGGAGGAAAACTCAGAAGTAACCAAAAAAACATGAACAGGGTTCGCATAAACGAACCCCGAAGGCTTTTGAGTTAGCCTAGCAATTTCGTTTGAAACCGAAACCCCATCCGAACGCAGCACGAGAATCAACTCAAGGTGAATCGAGATATTCCAAAACGCCCGCTGAATCCTTCACCCGATTGATTTTTCAATCACAAGAGCGGTTCTCGGATTGATAAGATTGCGCAATGCCGGAGGAATCGCCCTCCATCACGAGAATCGTTCGGGATGAGAAGAATCGTTCGGGGATGAACCAACCCAGCTCGCCTTGGCAGTTCCCCATATCGGTATTGGTTTCGCCTGTCGGTATTGGTTTCCCATATGGGGACATATTGTTTTCACAGAACTTATGGTGAAATTTCATCGTAGGAAATGGGGCTTCCCTCTACCTAACTGAGATGGGGTAAGTAAAACAATCAACGAATCACTTGAAGAATTTTGACCTCAGGGATTGGTCGCACAGAAAGGGAGCATCAAAAGTATGACGCTCGGCGAGTTCCAACATCTCATCCGAGAGACGTTTGGTGCCAAGGATGCCAGTCGTGGGGTTGCAGGTACCTTCATGTGGTTCATGGAAGAGGTCGGGGAATTAGCCGAGGCCCTGCGTGGGAATCATCCACCGGAGCAATTAGCAGCAGAATTTGCCGATGTTTTGGCTTGGTTGGCCACCTTAGCGAATATCGCGGGGATTAATTTGGACGAGGCCATCGAGCAGAAATATCAATTGGGTTGCCCCAGCTGTAAAAAAATCCCCTGCCTTTGTGCGGCCACTGAAAAACCCTAGGAAATTGTTTATGCCGTTCCGCTTCATTTTGACCGTGTTTGCCTTTTTCTGGGGGTGGTGGGTTTGGCAAACCCCTGAAATCGTTGCACAAAATAAACGGATTGAAATTACCGATCTTCGGGTTGGGTTCCCTGCAGGACCGGTTCGTTCCGGTGGGAATGTTCGGGGCGAGACCATTTACAAACGTGGGCAGTGGACCCCCATTTGGGTCGGTTTAGAGTGCTTCAAGGATACGGATGAGCCGGACCCGCTGTTGCTCACCGTTTCGACCGTTGATGACGATAATAACCTCACCGAAGCTACGCTGGAAATCCCTCCTATGGCGAAAGGGGAAACCAAACAAGGCTTCGAGTTGGGGCCGGTTCCCTATCTCAAATTAGCTCGTCAAAGTTCCGATGTCACCGTAACGATCCGTTCCAAAAATACCAAGCGAACCTTGGCGACCTTAGAACGGGTTTTCTACTCGGTCGATCTTCGGAATTATGTGGTGTTGGGGATCGGTAACAATTTAGGGTCGTTCGAGTATCGCCCCGAGATGGGTGCCAACATCCGCGAGAACGAACGTGTGACCGGTGTCGATACGGCCACGATCATGAATGTGGGTTACATGCCCGACCGATGGTTTGGCTATGGGGCTGTCGATTTAGTGGTACTTTCAACGGGGAATCGCAGCTTTTTCGAGGCATTGGCTCAAGATAAAAAACGCTGTCAGGCCCTTGTCGAATGGGTTCGTCGCGGGGGAAGCCTTGTGATTTCAGGGGGGCTGAATCCCGATGTTCTCAATGCGATTCCCGAGCTGGTCAAACTTTTGCAGGGGATTCTGGATGTCGGCTCCAAAAAACAGGTCCCCCAAATCAACATGAGTTGGCGGGTCTTGGAAGGAGGCTCGGGGGGGGGGACATTCAATCTCATCGGCAGCGACAAAAGCCCTTTGTTTGTGACCCCTTTGAAGCCCTTTCCCAATCGCCGTTTTCATGTGATTGGCGAAGATGGGAACGATAAACTCATTGTGCAGTCGGCTTTTGGCATGGGGCGCGTCACTTATGTCGGCTTCGATTTGGATCGTCCCCCGTTCTCAGAAATTTCGGGCCGAACCCCTTTTTGGACTCGTCTGATTACGAATGCAGGCCCCCCTCTTCCTGCCTTGCCGGAGAAAACCAACTCGGTTGTTTACGAGGACGATAGCACCAAGGATTATGCCAACCTGCTCCAAGGGAGTTTGGATTTCTTTGAAGGGACGCCGCCGATTTCGTTCGGATGGGTGGCCCTGTTCATATTCATTTACATCATTTTGATTGGCCCTGTGGATTATTTCATCCTGAAGAAGGTGATCCGACGGATGGAATGGACTTGGGTGACCTTCCCCATCATTGTGATTGTGACCAGTACCACAGCCTATTTTGCTGCC
>CAZFDX010000808.1:0-4588 GCA_964518325.1 uncultured Alcaligenaceae bacterium
GTATTATCGGGGGCATCGCCACAACTACCCGGATAGGTCTGACCGATGCCCCCCCCCCCATGAATGAACACTTCTTCAAACCCTCGTTGGTTGGGTAAATAGGCATCCTCATCGCCTAAATGCCATTTGCCAAAAATACCTGTTGTGTAACCGTTATTCTTCAATAACTCAGCAACCGTCACGGCTTTGAGGCTTAATCGTTCGCGTTCCATGATGGTATGAGTGACGCCGGAACGAAATTCATGTTGTCCCGTCATCAGAGCGGCCCGCGTGGGAGAACAAGTCGGACTGACGTGAAAATTCACGAAGCGAACACTCTCTTGATGGAGCCGATCGAGGTGAGGGGTTTTCAGGATTTTATTTCCGTGGCAGCTGAGCTCCCCATATCCTTGATCATCGGTGATGATGAAAATGATATTCGGGCGTTCGGGGAGGGAATCGATTGGCCCAAGGGGAGGGCGGGCCATGCTCACCATCCACCCTATCCAACACACGATCGTTCGCAGCATGATCGGCTCCGAGTTCGAGAAAGGAACTGTGATTTTATTCACGAGTTGGTATCACTTGAAGGGGCGGGCATTTTTCTCAACAAATTGAATGGTTCTGAGACAAACCAAATTCACATGTTGGCAGAGCATAGGAGGGAGGATAAACACAGCATGATTCGATATGTTACACGGGGAGCAACACACCATGATATTCTTCCCCCCCCCCTCTCTCCTTCTTCTCTTCACTCACTTTGGTAACACATTCTCGATCGTTTTGATATGGTTCACGAAGAGCAACTCACCACGATATGGCGACGCTCCGGCGGTGCCGGTTGGGCGTAATGGTTCATTTCGGGTTGTTCCTCGAAGGGTCGTTGCAATACCGAAAGCAATCGCTTCACTTCAGAAAAATCCTTGTTCTGTGCCTTCTCAATGGCGATTTGTGCCAGATAATTCCGCAAGACATATTTGGGATTGACCCGATCCATGGCCTGTTTTCTCTCGGTATCGGAACGTCCTTCTCGCATCAATCGATGTCGATATGTTTGGCACCATGCTCGGAAAGGTTCGGGTTGAGGAAACATTCTCACAAGAGGCTCATTGTCTGCCCCTTCTGCAGTCTGAAAATTCCCCAATTGCCGGAAGAAGTTGGTGAAATCGACTTTCTGCTCGGCTAGTAGGTTCAACAGATTTTGCCACAAGGAGGTATCTTCTGCTTCGGAATGTTGCAGGCCCAGTTTTGCTCGCATGAGTTCATCAATGGCCTGATTAAAAATTTCGGGATATTCCCGAATCGAAGCAATGGCCTCTTCTCGATCGATGAGCGATAACATCGCTGAACCCAAGGCCGAAAGGTTCCATTGACCGATGTAAGGTTGTTGCTCGAAGGAGTAGCGTCCCATTTCATCGGAATGATTGCAAATGAATCGGGGGTCAAAATCTTCTACAAAGCCATACGGTCCATAATCCAAGGTAATCCCAAGGATCGACATATTATCGGTATTCAAAACCCCATGAGCAAAGCCTACAGATTGCCACTGGGCCACTAACTTGGCCGTGCGCGAGACCACTTCTCGAAATAAACTCAGGTAGGGATTGGCCTCGTGGAGTAGATGGGGATAATGATGCTGAAGGACATAATCGGCCAAGATTTTGACAAGATAGGTTTGACCACGATGGGCAAAAACTTCAAACGAGCCGAAACGGATATGAGAAGGGGCCATTCGCAAGACCAAAGCACCGGTTTCGATGTCTTCCCGATAAACCGGCATATCGGTACCAATCACACACAAGGCCCGCGTGGTAGGAATGCCCAGAGAGGCCATCGCCTCGCAGGCTAAAAATTCGCGAATGCTGGAACGCAACACGGCACGGCCATCCCCCATGCGGGAGTAAGCGGTTCGCCCCCCCCCTTTGAGGTGCAGGTCCCACACGGCACCGGTTGCGGTTTGCACTTGCCCCAAAAGGATCGCTCGACCATCACCTAATTGCGGGACATAATGTCCGAATTGGTGGCCCGCGTATTTCATGGCGATCGGTTCAAACCCAGATAACAGTCGATTTCCTGCAAATATCTCGACAAATTCCGGTCGCTGAAATTCTTGGGGGTTTAATTCAATCAGTTTGGCCGCCTCTTCAGAGAAACCGACTAAATACGGATTCGGAACCGGCGTGGGCGCGACCTGCTGATAAAAAGAGGCCGGTAGTCGCGCATAGGTGTTGGAAAAACAAAGTTCTTCAAGAGTCTTCATAACACTGTATTGATAGGAGCGAGTCGGTGCCACGATCGCAGAAAGATGGAAATTTCACTCAGGTAAGTTGTAGGTTGCCGTGAGTGTAGAGTTATCGATTTTTCTCAGGTGGGTAGTTCGGCAAAGTTTTTCAACATCTGTAGCCCGATGGCTTGGCTTTTTTCGGGATGGAACTGCGTTGCAAAGAGATTGTCCCGCCAAAGGGCAGCCGCGAAAGGAAAAGGATGATGGGACCGAGCCGCAATCCAACGCTCATCCACAGGTTGACAATAATAAGAATGAACAAAATAAACCGAGGGGTTTTCGGGTAACCCCTTGAAGAGGGGACATTCGGTAGAAAATTCGAGTGTATTCCAACCCATGTGAGGAACTTTGATTGCCGGCAGAGATTCAAACCGGAGCACCTCACCCGCAAAAATATCCAGACCGGCATACAGGCCATCTTCATGACTGCGGGTAAACAGAAGTTGCATACCCAGACAAATGCCCAGAAAGGGGGCCTGCAATTGAATATGTTCCAGAATAACTTGATCGAGGCCGGTTTCCCGAAGTTTGGTGATGGCATCGCGAAAGGCGCCCACACCCGGTAAAACCAATTTCTCGGCTTGAGCGATGACTTGGGGATCACTGCTGATGCAGGCTTGGGCACCCACTTGCTCAAAGGCTTTTTGCACACTTCGGAGATTGCCCATCCCGTAGTCGATAATCACGATCGACGCTTGCATACTATTTTCCCCGACCGACGGCTCGCAAAAGGATACTGGCCACGAACATTCCCCCACCGAGAACAGCGATGGCCAATGTAACTAGAAGGGAATCGAAAAGAAAACCTTGGAGGACCTTGGAAACAAAAGGCCAGCCGATTAAGGTTGCCATCACACCTGCGGCTAAACCCGGCCCGAAGGGGAGCGAACCTTCCTTCTTCGTGATGGCCAAAATCACCCCAATAGGCAGCGATAACAACGAGCCGATAAAAAAGGCCGCAAACACGGCTTGCCAGCCGAGGAAGGCCCCTGCCATCATCATTAGATCGGCATCCCCCAGACCAATCGCTTCTTTGCCAAGCCCTTTTTCAAAAAGGAATTTGGCCGTGCGAATCATGGCGGTGCCCACTAATGCACCCGTCAGGCTGGTGACCAATCCCAACAGCCACGAGTTTTCCAGTAGGGTATTCGGCACTGGCCCCCAAACGGGCCATAAATGCGAGCCGACGGGGATTTTGATTTCTTTGGGCATGAACGACCAAGAGGCTTGGTTATTCAGGCGAACGATCGATTCGACCTCATTGGGGAAAGGCCAACCCAACAACGGCGACAAGGCAATACCAACGAAAGTTCCGGTTAAGGTGATGCTGATCGGAATAATTCGATGTTCCGCATCGATCATGGCAGCGGTCAGCAAAAAGCTAAACAAAATGGCATGATGCAGGAAGAATAACCATGCCCCGAATGGAATGGCACCGGCCCGAATATCGTATTGATTTTCTCGGATGTAATCCAAATCGAACCAATTTCCCAAGATATCCAGATAAAACAGGCAAACAAAAACCACACCGGTTAAGAGTTCGATCAGGGGATAACGGAGCGAAATTTTTGTCGAGCAATCGGCACAGCGTCCCCGAAGCAAAAGCCAACCCAGAATGGGCAGGTTGTGATAAAATCGGATAGGCGATAAGCAAACGGGACAACGAGAGGTCGGCCAAAAGATCGATTTTTCTGTAGCGATCCTTCCAATACAGACGTTCAAAAAACTGCCGACCGAACTGCCCAGCATAAAGACAAGGACACACCAGACGATCGCAGGGACCGTATAGCTAAGTTCGACAAAGGATTGGGAGAATAGGGTCATGATGCAAGGATAGCGTTTACGGCATCGTCTGGCGAGACAGATCCCACCGGAATGCACAGGTTTGCGACTTGCTGATAGAGCGGGCGACGGGTTTGAGCGACTTGTTGCAGCTCGGCTAAGCCCCCGAGGGAAGTTAAGTTGGGGCGACGTTGTTGGTTGGCCGTATCGGTTTGGATACGTTGCCAAAGAATCTCGGTAGGGGCATCGAGCCAGATCACAAACCCTTGCTTGAGAATAGCCCGATTGGTTTCCCGCAGCACGACTCCCCCCCCAGTGGCAACGACCCGATTCGCTGGTTGCGCCAATTCTTCGAGAATCGTTTGTTCCCAATCGCGGAAATACGGTTCACCATGTTGGGCAAATATCTGTTGGATGGTCTGGCCGAGCCGTTGTTCCAAAACTTGGTCGGCATCGAAAAAATCGTAACCCAGACGTTCCGAAAGTTTTTGCCCAATAGTCGATTTACCCGAACCTCTCAGGCCAACCAAAAACAGAAGGGGG
>CAZFDX010000809.1:0-1668 GCA_964518325.1 uncultured Alcaligenaceae bacterium
TTTAAGGGACAGCTCCTATTCTGGACACTTGCGGAACCGGGGGGGATCATTCCGGCACGTTCAACCTCAGTACGGCGGTGGCATTTGTTTTAGCGGGTTGTGGTGTTTGTGTTGTGAAGCACGGCAACCGAGCCGTTTCGAGTTTATCGGGTTCTTCGGACGTTTTGCAGGTTTTGGGAGTGCCCATCGATGCGGGGGTGGCTTGGGCGCAGCAATGCCTTAACGAACAGGGGATGGCCTTTTGCTATGCGCCGCATTTTCATCCCGCTTTGGCTCACATTGGGCCAATTCGCCGACAGTTAGGCATTCGTACTACCTTCAATTTGTTGGGGCCATTGTTGAACCCTGCAGGGGCAAAGTATCAGTTGATTGGAGTGGGGCCTAAAATTCCCTTACCTGAATTGGCCAAGGCTGCTCAGTTACTCGGCACTACTCGAACCGCTCTTGTTCGTGGGCACGATGGCTTGGACGAAATTACCCTCGAAGGACCGACCGACGTTTTGTGGGTCACAGCCGAGACAATCGAAGCGCGCACTTTGAAGCCCGAGGATTTTGGGCTTCCGATCACTCCGAAAAATCAGATTCTCGCGGGCAATGCTCACGAAAGTGCCCAAATCATTCTTGATGTGTTTGCGGGCAAGGATCACCCTGCATTACACTACGTTTTGGCGAATGCTGCGTTTGCCTTGCACCTGATCGATCCGAAGCTAAGCCTTCCGGAAGCGGTTTCGCGTTGTCAAGAGGCGATTCAGTCACAGGCGGTTTGGCGAATGTATCGAAAATTAACCGAGATACGCCCTGAGGTTGCCCCCCCCCCTTAAAGCAAAGGGGATTTTGCTTGCAGGCAGCGATCCGTTTTGTTATGCGGGGTTCTATGAGAAGATTACAAACATTGTTGCTGCTGTGGGGAATCGGTGTGCTGACCGGTTGCTCGAATGCCCCGTTGGCGAATCTCATGGATGGGATTTCTCCGAGTCGAGTGCGTCCGGAACCGAATCTGCGACAGGAACGGGGACCTACGCCGCCGAGTATCCCGCCGGTCGATACCGAAGTTCCGGTGCCTCCGCGTCCTCGGATGCGATTGGATAACGAGCCAGTTTCTCCCGTCCCCCCAAAGGGCCGCAGCGATGAGACCAGTTTACCTCCTTTACCACCTCCCCCTTCGGATCGGGAGTAGTTTCTTCTCTTGACCGAGTGGGTCCGACCCGTTATGAGACCAAAAGCGGGGAAATTTTGAAGGAATGATTCGCCAAGGATGGCGGGGGATGCCGTGCCAAAATGTTCGTCACGATGCCATAAGTTTTTCGGGATGCTGCTCGTCGGTTCCTTACTTCCCGGCTGTGCAGGGACGTGGGATTTTCTGACCAGCGAACGATTCAAATCGCGTCCGGTGGGAAGTTTGTTCGATTCCAATGGGGATCCCCTCACGATATTGGAAACCTCGAATGATGGTCATCAGCGAGCGTTGGCCTTGCGAGATTTGCGTGAGCCGAAACGCAAAGGGAAACCCGAAGCGGAACAAGAAAAAGCGCTGGCTTACTTGCGGACCTCGGCCGTGAATGATTCGCGGGCCATGTGCCGACTCGAAGCCATCGAAGCGTTGGGACGTTTTGAAGACCCCCGAGCGGTCCCCATTCTCATCGATGCTTACAAAAATGCGGGCTATGA
>CAZFDX010000810.1:0-2535 GCA_964518325.1 uncultured Alcaligenaceae bacterium
TAGGCAAAGAGGGAAGAAATGCTAAACCCTGCCAGAACTTGAAGAACGACATCATCATGCCAAATCAATGCAGGGATATTGATCCCAGAACCGACATCGAACCAGACCACTCCCAAGAAAAAAGCGACACCAACCAAGGCAAAGATTCGATGAGCAAAAGCCACAAAGCCCCGAAAATACGGGGCCGTTACGTTGACCATAGGGAGTTCCTCTCCGAAGAAAAATCCGTGTTCTTATGCTTTATTCAAAAGTGAATCCGATTCAACCATCATTAGGAAAGAAGTCGATCCCCCCCCAAGAATCGGAGAGAGGAAAGAAGTCGATCTAACGAATCCGATTCAAACATGATTGGGAAAGAAATTGTTCCCCACCCCCTCGCGAAGTATGGGGTCATCTCTTCTAGAAGAAGTGAAATAAAATGCATTCGTTGAAATGAAGCTCGGACTCACAGATAGAGAGGGATATAGCTAGCAATTAGTAAGAACGTGCAAACAACACTCGTCCCTCGGAGGGTTTCCCTGTGACCATGCACTGACCCGCTTCTTTGACCCGATTGAAGGGGATACATCGGATCGTGGCTTTCGTGTCCTCTTGGATACGATCCTCGGTCTCACGGGTGCCATCCCAATGTGCCCAAATAAATCCAGGTTGCTCAATCAGCTCTTTGAATTCATCGTAAGTGTTGGCAGTGCGTAGGTGCGAATCTCGGAAGGCTTTGGCCCGCTCGAATAAGCTCTGTTGGATGGTTCGCAGCAGATTCTCAACGAACGAGGCGGCTCCACTCAAAGGAATCCCCATTTGTTTACCTTCCTTACCGGGGATATCTCGTCGAGCGATGACGCAGGCCCCTTTTTCAATATCCTTGGGGCCGATTTCCACTCGCACGGGTGTTCCCCGAACCTCCCATTCGGCAAAGCGATAACCGGGCATGTTGTTGAAATCGAGATCGACCACCACCTTAATGGGTTGATAGCCAAAGAACTCGTTGCGTGGCAGAGCGGTGATCTCGGCGGCTAATTTTTGGGCGGCTTCGATACAAGGTCGGCGTTCCTCATCGTTTCGCCCCAGTGGGCAAATCACCACATGAGTAGCGGCCAATCGGGGAGGAACCACAAGACCATTATCATCGGAATGGGTCATGATCAGGCCGCCAATCAATCGGGTCGAAACTCCCCAACTGGTGGCCCAAGCATAGTCTCGGGTTCCCTTTTCGGTGGTGAAATCCACATCAAATGCCTTGGCAAAGTTTTGGCCCAAAAAGTGCGAAGTCCCCGCCTGCAGGGCTTTGCCATCTTGCATCATGGCTTCGATGCACAGGGTGTAAATGGCGCCGGGGAATTTTTGGCCTTCGCTTTTCGGTCCCACCATCACGGGCATCGCCATCCATTCTTCGGCAAACCGACGGTACACCTCCACCATGCGATGGGTTTCCTCTTCGGCCTCTTGTGCCGTTGCATGTGCCGTGTGCCCTTCTTGCCAAAGGAATTCTGCCGTTCGTAAAAACAATCGGGTTCGCATTTCCCAACGGACCACGTTGGCCCATTGATTCACCAAAATGGGTAAGTCGCGATAACTTTCAATCCATTTTTTGTAGGTATTCCAGATGATCGTTTCCGAGGTCGGGCGAACAATCAACGGTTCCTCTAACTCGGCCTCGGGATCGACGACGATGACCCCTTTATCCGATTTCAAGCGATAGTGAGTGACGATGGCACATTCTTTCGCGAAGCCTTCGGCCATTTGTTCTTCTTTTTGGAAGAAACTCTTCGGGATGAACAAGGGAAAGTAGGCATTCACATGGCCTGTCTCTTTGAACAGACCATCAAGGGCCTGTTGCATTTTTTCCCAAATGGCATACCCATTCGGTTTGATTACCATGCAGCCTCGGACCCCACTTTCCGAAGCCAAACCGGCTGCCTTGATAATGTCCTGATACCATTCGGAATAATTGCTTGCACGCGGTGTAATCTTTTCAGCCATAATTCATCCAAAGAGAAACGAGGTTATAACTACAGGATATATTTACCCAATGCCGGTTTGACAAATGGAAGTTGCCAACGGTTCAATTTGCGTTTAGAAGGGAAGTTTGCAGAATACGTTTGGGGAAAGGGAATGGGTCTTACTTGGAACGATGCCGACTAGGCCTAGCCCGTTCGGTTGGTGGCTATCCGCCGTTCGAGGGGTTCACTTCAAGCAGATTTGAAAAAAATTAGGACTGACCCGTTTGCTCGGTCGCTTCCCGCAAAAGGTCTAATGCTTCTTCAAATTCCGTTTCTTGAAGGGTTTTACCCCGTTTTTCCAAGGCCTCTTCAAATTTGATGGCAGTTTCTTGCATGCGTTCGTGGGTCTCTTTTGAACCGCCATAAATCAAAAAATCTTCGGTGCGAGTGATCCGTTGATGACCATCCTCGCCATCCAAACCTAATCCCAAAAATCCGGCAATCCGTAGGCGTCCTTCTTGTTCTCGGTCGGCCATAGATATTCTCAAAAAAACCTTCCATACATTATAGACCTATCTCTTATCCACCTCTTACG
>CAZFDX010000811.1:0-8598 GCA_964518325.1 uncultured Alcaligenaceae bacterium
ATCAAAAATAATTAATTGATACCGTCGAAAAGCAGGGGCCTCATGCAAGAGAATCAATAATTCGTCAAGGCTGTGAATCGGCTTATGATCGGGTCCATAAGGGCTGGTGACATCCAAATTCGGTACGACATTTTGCCATAACGGGGCTTTCGATTCGACACCAATGCCCGCAAGTCCGGGCGCGGGAATATGCGATTCCAGATTAAGGGCCGCACCAATACAATTCAATGGGTCCGCATCGACCAATAAGGTGCGAATCCCGCTCAGGGCAGCGGCCGTGGCGAGATTAATGGCCGAGGTGGTTTTCCCAACACCGCTTTTCTGACTGGCAATCAATAATTTCTTCACAATTGTGCCCTAACTCTTCCTGCTAGGTAGTTTAGGAAGATTCTATCATTTTGATAAATTACACCAATTATGGAGCGCAGATAAATTAAGTGGGATTCCAAGTCCATATCTGAAAGATTGGTCTAGCAGATAATCAATAGATTCGCTACAGACGCTACAGATAGGATATTTTCCAGTTTATTCTTCTGCTAAGTCCTTCACAATGGATTTGGCCTGTGAATGCAAAGAATTCGGAAAAACCTTGCGGATTGATGTTGTCCGGAAAATCGGACTCTTGTGAGAACTCAGAAAAATGCGCTGTGGGGGCTGAAACGTGAAGTATCGTCGAACATTCAGCACTTGTCTGATCATGCTGCTTGGTGTGCCAACCTTAGGGTTAACTCAATCGGCTCGCATTGGTCCGTTGGACAATGGCCCCACTACTTCCCGCTCTTCCCCCAACGATTTTGATGATCCGACCCCGCCGACCCCCGCTGCTCGCTTGGGGCCGATCACTCCTTTGAAATCAACGGGGTACGATCGGAACTCCGATCGGGATCGCGATCGTTACCGAGATACCGATCGGGACCGCGATCGGTACCGAGATACCGATCGAGAGCGAGATGAACGCCCCTCTTCCAAGACCAGCTCGGTCAAACCGGCAGGGGGACCCATTGAGGATAAATGGGATCGCCCCCCTCAGGATCGTGAGCGCAAAAATAGCTTTTTGGGGATGCTGTTCGATCGGGATCGGGATTACGATTACGATCGTGATGAGCGACGCCCCCCCCCTCGCTCGCGAGATGTGGACGATCCCTATTGGGGACCGGGCCGAAACAATGATCGCGATCGGGACCGAGATTGTGATCCCGATGATCCTTTTTTCCGCCGACGGGAACGCAATCGCGACCGCGATTCCGATGAATGGGATTTTCGCGGCGAGCGGAGATTCCGGCGAATGGCTTCCCCAGTGACGAATCCTTTTTATGCGGAAGACCCTCGCGCTTTGACTGAGTTACGCCCCATCTTTATGTATCAAAGAATCCCCGACTCGCAGTATTACTATCGCGGGGGCAACCTTAGTTTCTTTGGTGGACAAGCCCGATTGGCCTTGAGTGATCGTTTCTCGGTTGTGTTGAACAAAATTGGGGGTGTGAATATCAACCCCGGCCGTGATTCGGGTTTACCCTCCTCCACTGTCTTCACAGAACTTTGGTTAGGGCCTAAGTTTACCTTCCTCCGAGATGTTGAAGATCACACAATCGGGGCCTTTGGGTTGACGTTTCAATTACCTTTGGGAGGAGCATCCTTCTTCCAGAATACAGGTTCATTATCTTTGGTTCCTTACTTTACTTATGCCACCCGTTTGGATCGCACTCCCTACGGTACCTTCGGGGTGTTGAACACGGTGGGCTATTCATTCGGTACCAGTAATGCTCGCAGTGATTTTCTTTATAACACGCTCCACTTAGATATTGATTGGCAAGATGAACATCGGATTTTCCCTTTAGTGGAATTGACGTGGTTTCATTACACCTCAGGGGGGCAAGAGCGACCTTTCTTAGCGTTTGAAGGGGCCGACCTTGCCAACGTAGGGGCTAGTGCCTCGGGTCGTGATTATTTGAATATCGCAGTCGGCGCCCGATTCATGCTCACCGAGGATGTGCAATTTGGGGTTGCGGCAGAATTTCCCCTTTTGGGAACTCGGGATTTGAATGCGTTCCGTATGACCTTCGACCTGATTTGGCGATATTGAGAATTCACCCCAATCAATCGAAACGACTCCTTGATTCCAATACCCGAGATGAATTTCATGATTTATGATGGAACCTCATCAATAGGATTATGTCCCCTATTCTTGCTGGAACTAATTCCCCCTATTCTTACAAACGATATGGATTTCATCACATATCACAAGTGAAAGCGAATCTCAGGAGAGAGAGCGAATCTTAGGAATGTGACCGAATTTTAGGAATGTGAGCGAAGCCTCCGCAAATTCTCTTCGGCATCGTAGCGGATGGGGTGTTTTTCATAGCCTTTGACGACCCCTTCAAAATATCGAATGGCGTTGGGAATATCCCCTTTGGCTTCAAAAGCTCTTCCAAGGTGGTATAAGGTGTCGGCCCCACTTTTTTCCGAGGCATGATATTTCTTCAGGCAATCGATCGCCAAATCAGGGCGGTTATATTCATCGATATAGAGTAAAGCCAACTGCTTCACCGTGAAGTACCAAGCATCGCGTTCATCGTTCCCAGAATATTCCATCTCATGAATATCTTCGAGCACGCGAAGGGCCTCGTCTCGTTCGCCCCGTCGCAGTTGGCAGCGGGCATATTGGAGCATCGCCAACATGTTTTTTGGCTCCATAATCATAGCCAGTTGGCTGAGATGAAAGGCCCAATCCAAAATGTCGAGTTCGGGGTTTTGGCTATCTAAAAGGGCTTTGGCCTTGTTGACACAGTATTTGACATCAAAGAAGGGCTTCACCTCTTTCACAATCGACCGCAGCATTTCAGGCTCAATCGAATAATAATACTTGTCCTTTTTCGCCAGTAAATCTTTATCTTCTCCGTAAATCAAGGCCTTTTCGGTCACCCGAAGAGCTTCGATCACTTGGTTATCCTTCTCATAGTATTCCGCAAGAAGGCGTAGGGTCTGCTTGCCGCTTTCTTCGTATTGAGTGTAAAGACTTTGATTGTAAATCGCTTCTTTGTAATCGCCGATAGAGGCGGCTTCCTCTGCCAGCAGTTTCACCGTGTTGAAGTAGATCGCTTTTTGATCCTTTGGCAATTTATCAAGACCGAATTCCCGCGAGGTTTCTCGAATCAATTTACGATACTCACGAACCTTATGGGTATTGCCCCGTTGTGCATAAAAATCGATGATAATCTGGAACAGGCTCGGGGCACGGGTCGGCTGACCATGTGCAGCAATGCGAATGAATTCCTCGCCCCGTTCGTATCGATCCTGAGATTTGAGAAGCTCCAGACCGAGTTCCTCACATTTTCCATAAGGAAAATCAATCAAAGGTCCCCGAACGGAACGGGCATACTCATCTTCGGTCAAATCGTGGAGTAATTCATCCCGATATTGCTGAGGAAGAGGGTTACTCGGGGTCAGGGCCATTTGTCTTTCATGAGCGCGAATGGCTTCCACACGCCGACCCACCTGATTGAGTTCCACCAAGGCAGCTTCGTTTTTTAAGCGCGGGTGGGTTCGTAATCCGAGTTCCCATGCCTCGTGCAAAATTTTATCCCGAGCCGGATTCGGCGCAGGCCAATTCTCGGGGTTGAGCAAAAACCGCAAACGATTCACAGCCGTCTCAAATTCTTTGGCATGGGTATCGGCGATCACCCGATAATATTCCACGATCGCTTGATTCTGTGGCCAACCTTGTTCGACCATTTGTAAGAGTTTTCGAGACTCGGTGATTTGCTCGGGCGTCGGCGGCTTATCCGAAACCAAAAGATTCGCTGCCTGAACGAGGCACAGGTTCGGGTTCATCATTGCAATCGTTTCGGCATCGAGTTTATTCAAATCCACCGTGCGATGAAGTTTCATCAATCCCTGTTTGGCAAGAACATTTTTTCGATCCAGTTGCAAGGCCCGATTGAATGATTCTAGGGCTTCTCGGACCCGTCCCACTTCGGCATGACTCATGCCCCTAAGGGTGTGCTTAAACACTCGTAAGGGGCGTAATACTTTGATGGTGTAAAGACAATATAAAACCACCGGAAGGACGAAAACAAACGCCGCAAGATTGGGGGCCGCTTGGAACGGATTGAGATAGTATAACCCCAACCCAAGGACAGCACACCAAGCCGCAATTTCGACCTCGCTTTCTTCCGCAACGCCGGCGAAGGTCAATAGGTAAAAGAAAGGTAACCCCAGTAACAGCACGGCTCCCAATTGTTGGCGGCTGAGTTCATCACGCAATAAATTCCCTTCGCTCAACCAGAACCAAATTCCTGCCACCATCAAAGCACCGACTCCGAGTGCGATGAGGAACTTGTAGATCATTTCCATTTTGGCGGCGCGTAATTCACCGAATCCGTAACCGAGAATGGCCCCCCCCAAAATGCAATAGCCTAAAATCAAGGGGTCCTGACCGGTGGGATTTTCTTCACTGGCAATCGGTAAACGATTGGTCAATACGCCCACCGCTAAACCGATAATGATTCCCGCATAAATGAGTAGGGGATTTTCCAAAATGACGTAAACGAGAAAACCAACCGGCGATTTGCGAATCCCACGCAGTTGGGTGGCCACACGAAACAGACTCACAATCAGAGCAACACCCAACCCACCACAAACATACAGGGCGATTTCCCCAACTTGGTTCCAACTCAAATTTTGCAAGGCAGCAAAAAGGAGCAAACCGAGGTAGATTCCCTTGAGTATATATTCTGATTTGACCCAATTCATGATGCATTATTTGGTTAGGAGTTTTTGGGATTAATTTAGAGATTTTAGGCGGCTCCGACGAAGGTCGAACCAACCATCCCGATGGGTATCGGTAACGAAAGCATTCTGGGGATAGCCCAGAGGAACTGAAGGTAGTCCTCCTCTATCTTAGCAGCGGAACGATTATTGAAAAGAGCGTACCAGCGGAACGAATGGGGGACCAGCATTAAAAAAGAGCATAGCAACACGTTCTTTTCAATGAAGGAAGAGTAAGAAAGGAATCACTCAACGAAGAAAGCGATCGGATGGAATCGTGGGGCGGTCGGTCCGAGTGTCCAAGGGTAAGCCGCAATATCTATCAGGGATTCGCCTTAGCCGATTCGAGGATTGAGTTTTCGGGGTTGGGGATGAATGATCGGATTATAAGGCGATATTTTCTGAAACGGCTTATAAGTCGGGTCGATTTTTTGGGGCACGGGGCCAAAAGAAGGAGGCAAAGGTGGAACCACTTCGGGCGTGGCACCTTTTGGATCGATCGGTGAGGAGCGAGGAGGTTTTTCCAAAGAAATGTCAATCACTCGCGGGCGAGAGGGAACGACCACAGGGGTATTCGTATCGTCACGTTCTGTTTCAACAACACGAGGAACCGGTCCGATCTCCATCGGCAAATCGGTTTCACGACTCACGGTCGGGGCACCAAGTCGGGCAGCAATCCCCTCAATCGGAGGCGCGACCAACCATGCAGGACCTGCCGTGGCATCGATGACGTCGCCTTGTTTGGAGAGTTTCAACCACAAGGCGCCTGTTGGTTTCCAAACGTCCTCGGCCAAGATGGTCGATGCCGTTAGAACCAGTGCCATCGCACCGATACGTTTCATGGTTTAGGGTCACCCAAAATACCCAACTTCCTCTTTATGGGTCCACAACAAAATTTATCGGCATTTAACCCGTACAATCGATAGAAATTTTCCAGCCTTCGCAGAAACAAAAAGGGGATTCCTCCCGTTTGTTTCCCTTTCTCCAGCCTTCGTTTCCCTGTTTCCAGCCTTCGCAGGGACAAAAAAAGGATTCCTCTCATTGGCAATGAAAAATCTCATTGGCAATGAAAAATCTTCCGGTTGAGTTAGGGTTATCCTTAAATTCGTGAGGGCGAACGGAAAGTTTCTGTCGGGAGGTATCTGGGGTATTTCCACAAACATTAAACATGGAGGGGGGCAGGTTGCCCATCAACAAGAATTTTGTTGATTTCTGAAATAACCTTTGTTAGACTAACAACACCTACCAAAAAATACCTTTTCTGATTCCAACCTAAATGGATATGAAATCGTGAAAATATCAATCCTCTCCTCTCTGTTCTCGCTGCTCATTTTAGTGAATGTGGGTATTTACGCTGCGGAACCCCTTCATAAAAGCATTAACCAACAAATCTCCACGGCATGGAAACAAAATAACCTTTCCCCAGCGGAAAAGTCCAGCGACGAAGAATTTCTCCGAAGGGTCACCCTAGACCTGTTAGGGACAATCCCAACCAGCGAGGAAGTGATCTCTTTTCTGAAAGACAACGATCCACAAAAACGAGAAAAGTTGATCGATCAATATCTAGTGGACCCTCGATTTTCACAAAGTCAAACCCTCGTTTGGGATCAAGTTTTGTTTGGTCGGAACCCTTTAAATCCAGAGGCGACTCGGAAACGTGACGGCTTTCGGGCTTGGCTGACGGCCCAGTTCAACAACAAAATCGGTCTCGATCAAATCGCAAAAAAAATTCTCCTCGCGGAAGAGGAAGGCTCCGAATTGTTTTTGGTGCAATATCGCAGTAATCCCGAAGAGGCAACCGTAGGGGTGACCCGTATCTTCATGGGGACCCAACTGCAATGCGCCCGCTGCCATGATCATCCTTTTGATAAGTGGACCCAGAAAGATTTTTATGGCATGGCAGGCTTCTTTGTTCGGTTAGTCGTTCTTGATGGAGGAGGAACAGGACCGGAGAAGAAATATAAAATCGGTGAGAAATCGACCGGCGAAGTTCTTTTCACAGGGGCCGCCAAAGATCAAAAACCGGGGCAGAAAGGGGAACCCATCAAACCCAAATTTTTAGGGGCCGAGCCTCTGAACGAGCCTAGCCCACCGATGGGTTTCAAAGAAGAACCCGTTAAAGAAGGGGCCAAGACCCTTCCTAAACCTTTCTTTTCTAGGAAAGAGAAGTTCGCCGAGTGGTTGGCTCATCCCAAAAACCCCTATTTTGCGAAGGCAATGGTCAATCGAATTTGGGGGCAATTCATGGGGCGGGGGATTGTTCATCCGGTCGATGATCTCGGCGATCACCATAAGCCCGAACTCGGTGCCTTACTCGATCAAATGACCACACAATTCATCGAGAATAAGTTCGATATTCGTTGGCTGATTCGAGAAATTGTTTTAAGCGATGCCTATCAACTTTCCTCGAAAGGTCCCTCACGCGAGGCTTCGCTTCGCTTCTATGAACGGGCCCGTGTTCGTCCCCTTTCCGCAGAGGAAATCATGCTGGCTATCCGACAAGCAACAGGGTACGATGTGGACAACAAAACACCAAGTAAGCTACCCAATGCAGGGGAAGAGTATTTTCTGCGTTATTTTGGTGAACCTTTGAATGGTCTAGGAGAGTTTCAGGGGAGTCTCGGAGAACATCTCTTCTGGAATAATTCCGATAATATCAAAGGCCTCATTCGACGTAAAAAGGGAAATCTTGCCGATCAACTTCTGACCTCGAAAGAACCCCCCGAAGCCAAGGTGGAAAAACTCTTCTTGGCCGTGCTTTCTCGAAGACCCAGCGAAAAAGAAACCTCGAAATTTGTTGAGTTTCTCAGTGCTGCCGGTTCTAAACCAGAAGGTGCCGTGGAAGATGCCATTTGGGTATTGCTTAATAGTCCAGAATTTCGCTTCAATCACTAAACCATAAAGGGATATTGATATGTTTGGTTCCTCTCTGTCTTCCCATATAGGTCGGCGGGCCTTTCTGAAAGGGGCCTTGGTCTCCAGTGCAGGGATTGTCACAAACTGGGGGGGGATTTCTCACACGCGACTCGCTGCCGAAGAAGCCATGAAATCCGGCAAAAAGTGTATCCTTCTGTGGATGAATGGAGGAGCCAGCCAGATTGATACATTCGATATGAAGCCCGGCCGCCCCACCGCAGGGCCGTTCCGTCCCATTCCGAGTAAGGTAACGGGGATTCAACTGTGCGAGTATCTCCCCAAAATGGGGCAGTTGATGGATAAATTGGCGGTGATCCGCTCGATGAAAACGCAATCGCCCGATCACCCCGACGGCATCTATCACATGCACACCTGTTACAAAATTTCCGAACGGACCCCCCATCCGGAAATTGGTGCGGTGATTGCAAAATATCTGGGCAATACCTCTTCGGACCTTCCGAGTTTTGTCCGTATGGGATCGACCGGTAACGGTGGAGCAGGGTATTTAGGGCCGCAATACGAACCCTTTTCTTTGGGACGCGATGGCAGACTCCCCAGTTTTTCTGGCTCGAATCTTTCCGAAGAGGCCGAGAGAAAACGGGCCGATCTATTGCGATTTGTCCAAAACGAGTTCGCCGAAACTCACAAGGCCGAGCCTTTTGAGAGCCATCGTCTGGCCAAAGAAAGAGCCTATCGCTTGATGAAAGCCAAACATGTGTTTGATATTTCCAAGGATTGGCCCTTGGCCAAAGAACGCTACGGGGATACCGAATTCGGTAAAGGGTGATTTATGGCACGCAAGTTGATCGAAGCGGGTGTTCCTTTTGTGGAAGTGGGCCAAGAGAATTACGATTCTCATTCCGATAACTTTGTTGTCCATAAAGCGAACATGAATGTTCTGGACCCAGCTTGGTC
>CAZFDX010000812.1:0-2399 GCA_964518325.1 uncultured Alcaligenaceae bacterium
CCTCATCGAGCTTCATGATCCCTTGCGGTGGATTGGTCATGGCCTTTTGGTAGAATTCCGCCGCTTTGGCATTTTGGTTCACATCGGCGTACCCTTGGCCTAAGAAGTAAATCAGGGGGGGGGTCAGTTTCGAGGGATTCCCACTGATGCGATCGAGAAACTCGGTAAAATTCAATGCTAATTCTTTGGCATCGAGCTCCTTCTTTTCCTCTTTCAGGTCGTCAATTTGTTTGCGGATACTCGAAACCAAATTTCGCATCACCACGACGTTTCCTTCAATGCTGCCCCCTGCTTTGCTGAGGGTTTCCAAAAGGTTATTGGCACGTTCGACGTTCCCTTTTTGAACGGCGGCTTGGATTCCCTTTATCACAACGGCTTGTTGAGCGGAGCGATAGCTGCGGAATTCAGGGGAACCATCACCCATTGATTTTGCGGGATCATCGAGTTCCGCTCGGATAGCTTTGATGTCGGCATCGAGGAAAGTATCGGCTTCGTCGAATTTTTTCTCGGCCAGCATGGTAACCGCTCGGTTTGCGACCGAGTTCAGTTTGTAGGCCTTGACCGAGTAACCCAGATTCTTTTTGACGTCGGCATCAATTTTTAATTCATCGATTTGTTTGATAGCCGCATCCGCCATCGGGCCAATGCGATCATATTGCCGAGACAAAGAAAGTAATTGCAGAAGCTGAACCTTACAGCGAGCATAGATTCGGAGAACTTCGGGGCTGGCATCGCTGGGGGGGGGGGTCAGCTCTTCGAGGAGTTTCAAGGTTTCGTTAAAGCGGACGGCATTTTCCTTCAGCCGTGCAGCGACCCCTTCGACAATATCTTTGGATTCTGTTTCTGTCCCCCGCAGAATGGTGAACATATTGGCACCGAGATTGAGCCGAGCCGAATAGATCGATCCGAAACTGGGGGAAATTCGTTTGAATACTTCCCACGCTTGGAGGTTATTCCCTTCCGACATGAGATAGATGGCCCATTTGAATCGCACATCATCGGTTTGCGGTTCGTTGGGCCACAATTTCTCCACATACTCGGCCAGTGAGGCCAAGCGGGCAATATCGGACTTGCGGAACTCTTTGGATTGTTCATCCTTGCGCTCGTTCAACTGAATGATCGAGCGATTGTAAGCCTCGACGGCAATACTTCCGGCCTCCAAGGCCTTGCTCACTTTGGGGTAACCACGGCAAAGCGATTCTGCCAACAAGGCCGCTTGTTGCGGGCGACCCGCATTCACCAAAATACGGGCCAAGTTCAGTTTGACTTCAAAAATTTCACGGGGCGAATCTTTCGGTGTGATGATACTCACCGCATGCTCGAGATATTCCACCGACTTACGGGCACGCAGTTTCACTTCGGCTTCGATTTCATCGTTGGCCGATTTTAGGAAGGACTTGACCTCGGCACTCTCCGAACCTTTCGCTTTCACTAGAGCTTCGAGAGTTTTTCGCTTCTCATTCACAAAGCGATTCAAACGACCATCTTGAATTTCGGAAGCGAGCAAAGCCGCATCGAGTGTTTTCAAAGATTTCGGCAGCGGGTCCTCCCCTTTGCCTTCGGCTTCGAGCATATCGAGCAGGATTCTTCTGCGGTTTCGCTTCGATCGCTCTGTATATTCGTTTTCTGTCTCAATTAACTCGCGATACAGCTTGCTAGCTTCGTTGTAAAACGCCTTGGCTGCTTGAGGCATCTCCTTCACACGTCCCGTGTTTTCATCGTACTTGGTGAGGAGTTTCCCCCGTTGCTCCCTGAGAACAGCCAATTGGTAACGGGCACCGCATCCCTCGGGGGTATTTTTGAAACTGGGGAAGCGATTCAACCAATCTTGGGCGACTCGCTCGGCAGAGGCATAAACCTGATCGGGAGTCAATTTTTTATCCTTGCTTGCTTCTTCGAGCGTGTGTTGGATCGCGAAAAAGCGACTGAGGCGAATCGCAGGGGCCGCAGCAGGGATGCGCGTATTTTCTTGCTCGAATTTGGCTAACATTTCGAGCGGGCCATCCTTCAGGAAATTGACTTTCTTCGTGCCTTTATCCACCACTTCGGTAGCCCTTTCGTCGAGTTCGTACCGGCAGCGATGATACCAGACTTGGGCCAGATAGCCGACTTCGGTCCCTTTGGCTTTATCGATCACATTATCAAAAGCATTTTTGGCTTTGGTCATGGTGTCGGCCCGAGCCTTGGGGTCTTCATCGGGAGGATACGTCATTGCAGTATCGTAGATCGTAATGGCCCGCCCCAGTTCTGCTTGCAACAGCGATTTTCGCAGGTCGGCAATTTCCGCTTCTTTGGCATTTCCGGGGTTTTCCAGTCGTTTGGCTAAACTTTTCGAGGCTTCCGTATATTCTTTGAGAGCGTTATTGAACGGTTCACGAACCTTTTGCAGGGCCTTGGCC
>CAZFDX010000813.1:0-4262 GCA_964518325.1 uncultured Alcaligenaceae bacterium
ACATTAGTTTTTGTCGGGCTTTGAAAACCCGCCAGCGAGCCGTCTCTTCCGTCAGGTCTAAAACCTCGGCTATTTCCTTAAAGGAAAGCCCCTCCTCCGCTCGAAGCAACAGGGCGGCCCGAAACTGGCTTGGAAGTTTATGGATCGCCTCGATCACTAACCGGACCGATTCCCGATCCAAAACCTCGTTTTCTGGCCCTAACCTTTCTTCCGGAATCTCGGCGGAAAGGGGAAGTTTTATCTGGCGTCCCCCCCGATGATGGTTCACGAAATTATTGTGACCAATCCGAAACAACCACGCCCGAAAATTCGTTCCAGGGCGAAAGCTCCCAAGGGCGGCAAACGCCTTCAGGAAGGTATCTTGGACAATATCCTCTGCCGAGTGAGGGTCCCGAGTTAAATGGGTCAACCAGCGGTACAATCGGTCGTAATAAAATCGGACCAATTCACCAAAGGCCGCTCGATCACCACTTTGGGCAGCTCGGACCAATGCATCCTCGGAGTTTCGTGTTTCGTTGGGGTCTGCCTTCAAGGTCGCGTCCCGCTTTTGGTCTAGTTCAGGAATCCTATTTATATTGTCCCGACTAACCCAGCCCTGTAAAGGGTTTCCTTCCTTTATTGGTATAACTCATCCCGAATTCGGACGTTGGTACGGATTTGCCAAAATTCTGTATGATAAATGGGTAAGGGATCTATCATCTTTGCGAATTAGGAAAACAGGAGTCGGCCCAAGGGAAAGGGATGGGGCTGATTTGGATGGAGATCGGTTCGCAATCGATGTAGAAATAACATTTGAATGAAATTGGCTTGTTGTTTGATTTATTCCGACCCTCTTGACTAATGGTGAAAAGAGTATTCTAAACAATAAGCTGAGTGGTATATGAACGATACAAGGGGTGGATTTGTGGCAACAATAAACGGACCAATGCAATGTGCCAGCAATGGCAAAACCCCGCACCCCACCGACTCTTCCCCCATTGATGTGGCCCGCATTCGGGCGGCCGTTCGGGAAATTCTGGAAGCCATCGGTGAAGACCCCGAACGCGATGGCCTGCAAGATACCCCTTCGCGGGTGGCCAAAATGTATGCCGAGGTTTTTTCGGGATTGCATACCGATCCCCGAATTCACCTGAAAAAAACCTTCGAGGTCGATCACGAAGAATTGGTCCTGCAACGTGATATTGAGTTTTCGACCTTTTGCGAACACCACTTCCTTCCCTTCTCTGGCAAAGCGCACATTGCCTATTTACCAACAGGGCGAGTGGTGGGATTATCGAAACTCGCCCGAGTGGTCGAAGGGATTGCTCGCCGACCTCAGGTTCAAGAACGGATGACCCAACAAATTGCCGATTTGATTGAGGAAGAATTGGCCCCCCGTGGCGTTTTAGTTGTGATCGATGCCGTGCATTCTTGCATGACCATTCGTGGAGTCAAGAAGCCCGGAACCAGTTGCGTTACCACCTCGGCTCGGGGCTTATATCAAACGAATCTCACCGCCCGTGCTGAAGTTCTCTCTTTGATTAACGGACTCCGGTAATTCATTTACCGGTCGAACTGTCTTATGATCTAACCGGTCGAACTGTCTTATGATTTGAGATGCCATTTCTATAACAAACTTCCACCATAACAGTAAGCCATTAGGTGTGCTTGAAAAGCCATTGGATTGAAAAGCCATTGGCGAACTTCTATATCAGCACTCTATTTGAGAGGGGGGGAGTAAAAATGGTGCGTATTGGTATCGTCGGAATCGGCTTCATGGGGCGGATTCACTTTCTGGCCTCGCAGAAATTGCAAGGTGCCCAAGTCACTGCGATTTGCAGTCGCGATGAAGCGAAACTCGCAGGCGATTGGTCCAAAACCAAGGGGAATTTTGGCCCCGAACCCGGACCGGTTGATCTGACCGGTATCAAAAAATACCGTCATTTTTCGGAACTGTGTGCAGACCCCGAGATCGATCTGATCGATATTTGCACCGTGACCGATCAGCATGCCCCATTAGCGTTGCAGGCACTGCGAGCCGGCAAACATGTATTGGTTGAGAAGGCCATTGCCCTCGATGCTCAGCAAGCCGATGAGATGGTTGCCGTAGCTCAACAAAATCAACGGTTGTTAATGGTCGCCCATGTGTTGCCTTTCTTTCCCGAATTCCGCTATGCCTATGAGGTCGCCCGTGCCGAGAAATTCGGTCGGTTGTTGGGAGGAACCTTCAAACGAGTGATTTCTAAACCGGACTGGTCTGCTGATATTGGAGATGCGGCCAAAACGGGTGGACCTGCGGTCGATCTACATATTCACGATACACACTTCATTGGTTTGCTCGCGGGGCGCCCACAAAAGGTTTTTTCAACCGGTGTCGTGGAAAATGGAATCGTCACACATGTGAATACCCAATACCTTTATGGTGCTAACGGTCCAAGCATCACTTGTACAAGTGGGGCATTAGCCATGAAAGCCCGACCGTTTGTTCACGGTTACGAACTCTATTTTGAAAAAGCCACGCTGGTTTATGAATCGGGGGTATGCCCTTTAACTCAACTGAACGCCGATGGAACAAGCGAAGTGGTTTCCCTTCCGGTGAGTGGCGATCCCCTTGAAGCCTTCACGACGGAAATTCAAACGGCTGTTCAAAGTGTGCTTTCAGGTCAAGCGCACCCGTTACTTTCGGGGCAACTGGCTCGCGATGCCCTTGTGATGTGCTTCAAAGAAATCGAATCGGTAAAGACCCAATCGAGTGTTTCGGTCCACTAAATTTGGGAAGGACACCATCAAAAGAAATTTTCTAACAAATTATCTCAACCCAAAAAGCATGAAATAATTCTCGTGTGATCCTCTTAATGAATTCTGAAAATAATGAAATTTATTAACGCAAAAATGAGCAAAAATTCACAATATCTCATTCGTAAACCTAACTGTAGCATATCGAATTTCTAATATATGAGAAAAACATCATTTGCCAGAGAGCACCTTTTGTTTGATTTCTCATAATTCGGCCTGCAAAATTGGTCATTATGAACAAAATCTCATATTGTTAACCTCCTAATTTATGAGAAATTTATATCATACTTATTACATGCGAAATGAATAATTAACCCAGATTGGAAGGAACTCAAAAAAATTATTCCGAAAAACTTCACATTACTATAGACATTTACTCACCTATTAAGTTAAACTTAATTCATCATTTACATCATTCTATGATTTGTCGCCCAATTAAGGGTCCTCTTCTATGTTCAAGTACCTCTCTCAAAAACGACGTAACTCGCGTCGAGGCTTCACGCTCATTGAGCTGCTGGTGGTGATTGCGATCATCGCCATCCTGATCGGGTTGTTGTTACCCGCAGTGCAAAAGGTCCGCGCTGCTGCGAACAAATCGACCTGCTCAAACAACCTCAAACAACTGGGGCTGGCCATGCACAACTACGCCGATAGTGGTGATGGCCGACTTCCTCCCGCTGTGCAAACCATGGCTGTGACGGACTTCTCTCAGTTAGGTATCCCTGCTTGGAACGGTACCGCTATGGGTCCGAACTGGGCTGTGTTGATTCTGCCGTTCATCGAACAAGAAGCTCTGGCCAACTTGGGTCAAGCGAACTTGTGGCGAAGCACGGGCAACACTTCGTGGCTGAACGTCCGTGGTACCCGAATCAAAACCTTCGAGTGCCCTGCGGACACCGGTCATGCCGTCCCCTTTAACGGTTGGAATACCTTCGCCGGTGGCTGGGCTCGTGGTAACTACGCCATCAACGCAGGGCCTGGTCACTTCTGGGGTTCCAACGTGTTTAACGGTGGTATCCAAAGCGGTAACTTCGCTGGTGTGAACACAACGGGTGTGAGCTGGCCTTCCAGCGAACTCAACGGTGGTGGGATGACCATTGCCAACATCCCCGATGGTTCGTCGAACACCATCATGATTACCGAAATCCGCGTGGGTTGGGATGCCAACGACCGCCGAGGTTCTTGGGCCTTGGGTCAACCCGGTGCCAGCGTGGCCGGTGGTGGTGCTACTGGCGATTGCTCCGGCCCCAACGACGGGACCAATGCTCGTTATCGTTACTGCGACGACATCTTCATGCCTGCCGACAACCCCAATATGGGTATGGGTGCTTGGTTCAGCTGTGCGCACGGCCAAGCTCAATCTCGTAGCCGTCACACCGGTGGCATCCAAGCCTGCATGGGTGATGGTTCTGTCCAATTCATCCGCGACTCGATTAGCCCCCGTAACTGGGCTGTGATCCAAGGTGCTGCGGATGGTTTAGTCCAGA
>CAZFDX010000814.1:0-8204 GCA_964518325.1 uncultured Alcaligenaceae bacterium
TCCGTTTCCTCCTTGGAGATTATCGTTGCCTTCCCCACCATCAAGGATGTCGTCCCCGTCGCCCCCAATCAAAAGATCGTCGCCTCCTTCACCGGCCATGCGATCGTTTCCTTCGCCACCATCAAGGACATCGTTGCCATTGCCCCCAACCAAAATATCGTTACCGGCATGGCCGAACAGATGATCTAATCCTTCCCCGCCGAAAAGCTGATCGTCACCGGCGCCGCCCTCTAAGGTATCGTTCCCTTCTTGGCCGGAAAGGTAATCGTTGCCGGCTTCGCCCACTAGGCGATCATTCCCTAATCCCCCTTCTAGGCGATCATTCCCGTTCCCCCCCCACAAACTATCGTTGCCGGCGCCTCCGAAGAGGGTATCGTTCCCATCATGGCCGTAGAGCGTATCGTTCCCATCCCCGCCGCTGAGCATATCGTTGCCTATCCCACCGCTGAGGGTATCATCGCCTTCTTGCCCAAAAATTTCATCATCACCCGCTTCGCCGTTGATGACGTCGTTGCCCCGCCCGCCATTGAGGACATCGTTGCCGTTGCCTCCATTGATGCGATCTACCCCCCAGCCACCAAACACTTTATCGTTGCCGTTGCCGGTGTTGATTAAAGAGGTGAAACCCGTATCGTTGATGACGGTATCGTTCCCATCAAAGGTGTTAATCAGAAGCGAACGAATGCTCGACCGTTGGAAGAACCGGAACTCTTGAAAGGTCCCTGTTTGACGAATGGCAACAATCTGATCGGGGATATTCGGGGCTTGATAAACCCGAACCACATCATCCGAATTGGTTCCACTTATCTGAAGCACTCCGTTAGTGAGCGAGATCGTCGGTACGACCCGATCTTCTAAAGAGAGGAGGGTGAGTTGCTGTTTCATATCAGATTCCTTTCCACAAGTCCTGAGCTTGGCCTAAAATGGCGGTTGTCCCTTAACTCTTCGGCTGAAGGAATAACCTTTGTCCGAAAATTGGAGCCGAATTTCGCGAGAGAAAATCCCAAGGGGTTAAGCCTCTCGCAGTGGGGTGAACTATGACAATTCGATCGATACTAACTGCTACACTCGTTTTCGGAGTAGCAACAAGTGCGCCTGCCCTAGAAACCAGCCGGAAGGGGATGGTTGTATGCGTTTGTCCGATTGCATCGCAAATCGGGGCACAAATCCTTGCCGAGGGGGGAAATGCGGTGGATGCTGCCGTGGCGGTGGCGTTGGTCATGGCGGTGACTTGGCCCGAAGCGGGAAATATCGGTGGTGGCGGGTTTATGTTGATTTCGCCTCCGCGTGGTAAACCGGTTATGATCGATTATCGTGAAACGGCCCCTGCAAGTGTTACCAAAGATACTTTCGCGCAAACCAAGAGCTATTTCGATGCCAAAGCCGTCGGCGTGCCGGGGACCCTTCGCGGGCTTGAGTTAGCACATCAAGAATTCGGAACCCGAACGTGGAAGGAGTTGCTCGCACCGGCAGTGAAACTGGCGCAAGAGGGCTTTATTCTGGATGAGGCTGCCTGTAAATCGCTGAATGGCATCATGAATAAAAAGGGGGGGGGCAATGCCGAATTCCGCAAGGTTTACAGCAAAGCCGATGGAACCCCTTGGCAGGCAGGGGATCGACTTGTTCTCAAGGATTTGGCCAAAGTGTTGCGGGCCGTTCAAGAACACGGGGCCAAGGCCTTTTACGAAGGGGAATTCGCCGAACAATTTGCCAAAGAAATGAAAAACCTCAAGGGTTATATCACGGTCGAGGACCTGAAAAACTATCAGGCCAAGAAGCGAACCCCCGTGATTGGCACCTATCGTGGTTACGAAATCATCGGGGCCGCTCCTCCCAGCTCAGGCGGCATCACCTTAATCCAGATGCTCAACATGTTAGAAACCTTCGACCTGAAAAAAATCGGCCGCGAAGAACCTCAACGGGTTCATCTGTTTAGTGAAGTGATGAAACGAGCCTACCGAGATCGGGCTGCCTATCTGGGCGACCCCGACTTCACAAAAATTCCTGAACATCTCACCTCGAAGGATTACGCCAAAAAACTTGTGAAAACGATCGATCTGAAGAAAAGCACTCCCAGCCGCGATTTAGCCGGCGAAATCCCCCTCGCAAAAGAATCGGATAGCACCACCCATTTTTCGATTGTCGATGCGTCGGGGCTGGCCGTCTCGAATACCTACACCTTGGAAGATTCCTTCGGTTCGCGAGTCGTTTTACCCGGCTTGGGCTTTATCCTGAATAACGAAATGGGGGATTTCAATCCCAAACCCGGATACACCAACACACAAGGAACTATTGGCACCGAACCCAATTTGGTCGCAGCGGGGAAACGGATGCTCTCGTCCCAATGTCCCGTGATTATCAAAAAAGACGGGCAATTATTCTTGGTGACAGGAAGCCCCGGAGGCCGCACCATCATCAATACCGTCCTCCAAGTGATTACGAATGTGATCGATTTCGATCTACCCATTCAAGAGGCTGTCGATGCTCCGCGCTTTCACCATCAATGGTTTCCCGATGAAATTCGCTATGAACGCAAAGCACAGGCTTGGATGAAAGGGCTTGATACGTTGGGGCATCAACTCAAAGCGGTGAATGCTCAGGGCGATGCTCATTCCATTTGGATCGATCCGAAAACAGGCATCCTACACGGGGCGGCGGATAAACGGCTCAACGGTAAAGCAACAGGGGTGAAGTAAAGCCGATCGATTTTAGCGCAGGGGCTTGGGAATCGTGCTTCAAAAAGACCCCCAAGCGATGGCTTCAATGTGCTGATCGAACTTGGCCACTTCCTTCCAAGTGAGAGCATCGTCACTGAAAAGAATTTTGCCTTTCCAAGCAATGCCAAGGAATTTCCCATTCCCATAGCAAAAAAACGTCGGGGCATTTTTGTTCGCTTGGCTGGTCCACGTTTTGCCATCCTTCGAGAAATAG
Source organism: uncultured Alcaligenaceae bacterium (assembly GCA_964518325.1). Lineage (GTDB taxonomy): Bacteria > Planctomycetota > Planctomycetia > Gemmatales > Gemmataceae > SKW135. The sequence goes on from CAZFDX010000814.1 coordinate 2,932, forward strand.
GTAACGCTGGGTCCCACGGCAACAAACCGATCCTTGGCAAACACAATCGAGTTGAGATGTTCACCTTCTTCGCCCACTTGACGATGGCTCCAAGTCTTCCCATCGACCGTCAGCATCCTTAACCCGTGTAGCCCCACCCCGACAAAAACCCCTTGGCCGTAGGCCACGTCAATTAGGGTATCGAACGCTTTGGTCTCGGGGACATCGACCCATTCGGCAGCATCTTGGGAGTACGATCGCCGACCTCGATCTCCCACCGCGACGTAAAGATTATTCCCAAAAGCGAACCGCCGGAGCATATGTTTCCCGACGATGTCTCGGGGTTCGGTGAGGGTCTCGCCGTTTTTGGTGAACATCACGAAAGGCTTGGCGGCTCCAACCGAAACGGGTTCCCCTCCTAAGCAAACGAATTGCCCCTTACCAAAGCCAAACCCCCGAACGTATTTGATGTACTTGGCATCCTGAAAATGGGTTTGCCATTTCTCTCCATCGCTGGTGTAGGCAAAGATATTTCCCCCACCGTAGGAGCCAACCGCCACACATCGCCCGTTCCCAAAAGCCACGGCCCGATAGGTTTCTCCTTCCTTGCCCATTTGGGGTTTGGACCAAGTTTGTCCATCTTCCGAGATACTTCTCAGACCATCTTGACCAACGCAAACAAAGATCGATTTTGGCATGGGGGTAAGACCCTACAAAATTAGCATCGCAGGAAACATCACACAAGTTCGATCGATTTCAACCACAATCCCCGACAGAGATAAATCCCCGACAGAAATTCTCTCCAGAAATTCCCAAGAGAGTTACTTAACAGATTTAGGGGTGCGATTCTTCAGTGAAATTATATAGGAAAAATGTGCCCACGCGAGCATCGGGAGAACGACCTTGGAAATACGCTTGGGCTTGGCGATGGCTGCGGGTAATACCCGGATTACCATGAAGCAACGTCGAACTCACGGCAATCCACTTTCCTTTAAGACGGGCCTTGAGTTCGTCGAGGGTATCCTTCTCGTAAACATGTAAAGGGAGTAACTCAGGGCTTTGCCCCACACGAGGATCACTCCCGAAATACCAAATACTCAGCGAGGAAATTTGCTTTTCTTGCTTCCACTGTTGCAAATAAAAATAGTCTTGCCCCCAGTCGATATTGGAATCACTTAAAAGGAAAGGTCCCCTTTGTGGCCCCCCCCAGAAAGCATTCACATAACTAATCCCTCTTGGGAAGGTGGTTATAAATGGGAGGAATTGACACAGAGACAAACTCAACCAAACCAGAACTCGATGCCCACGCGGCAAAACGGGAGAATATCGTTCCAGCAAAGTGACGACCCCCAAAGCCAATGTGAGGTAAGCGAAACTCATGAGCGGGAACATAAACCGAATGCCAATTTGGACGCGGGAATGAAGGCTAAAGGCGAGCAAGAAAAGAAAGGCCAACCCTAACGGGTGAAGAAAAGTGCGTGGCCGAAGCAATGCCACACCGATTAGCCCGATGAGAACGACCGGTGTCATCTTCATCGTCAAAGCTAAGGGGAAATAATACCAAACGGCCCGATCGTTCCAATGCCCCATAATATACGAGCCATGCCCCTTCATATTATGCTTGATCTGATAGGCATAGGCTTCGAGGGCATTGGGAAAAATTTTCAGCGATTGGGCCGAAGTGACCATCACGTTTTTGAACGACGAATCGGCCAACTGAGAGGACCATTTCACAAAGTTCTTCTGCGGTTGGAAATCGGAACCACAATAGAGCAAGCTGAAAGCAAAGCCAAGGACCATAATCTGCAATAAATCCCACCGGAATCGCCAGCTGCTCAGTTGCAAGCGTTTGAGCAAATGCGGGACCAAGGTATTTCGGTAGCTTTGTTGCAAACGGGGCATTTCCAAGGCCAACATAATCAAAGGACCAAATGTCAACGCCGAAAGTTTGGTACACAATGCCAACCCGTACAACAGCCCCGATACCCCAACGCGGTATCCCCACTTCCGCTCGCGAGAGTTCACAAAATGATAAGCAAACACAAGGAGCATAGCGGTTACGGGAATATCGGTTGTTGCCAAGCTGGCATGGGCCGAGAAATTCGGCTCGAAGGCACAAAGTGTGGTCGCAATGCGGGCCGTCCATTTCCCCCCGTACCAGAATCCCAAACGAAAAACATAAATCAGCAAAAGCCCCCAAAAAATCAGATTGGTTGCTCGCATGTAGGAAAGGATCGTTCCATAATCTTCCGTCAGGTCAAAAGGTTTTTCGCGAAACTGTTCCACCAAATAAACGGGTAACGATTGAACATGAACCGGAAGGGGCATGGTGCCGGCCCGCATCAATTCTGCGTTGGTTCGCTCACGCCAAAAGGTGAGACCACATTTCATGTAAAAGGTTTCGTCAAACGTGGCCGAGAGTTGCTTCGATGTTTCGTATACCAGTAGGGAGCTACCCCACAGAATCGCTGCCAGCCAAATAAAGTCTCGTAATGGGATGGATGATTTCATAGTCAACCGCCTCATGCGGTGAATCGTGTTAGAATCCTTCTTCTTAGCTCCAGACCGGATTGACAATCCCCAGTGAACTCTCAGAATGAACCTCACTCTAGGAGGTCTTTGTTTCACTCAGCGAGTATTCACTATGTTGTTACGTCTCTCCCTATTCGGATTCATTTTGGTGAGTTTTCCCCTCTGGGCTGTCGATGATTACAAACTGACTGAAGATCATCAACGGCATGAAGGGGTTCCCCAAGGCAAGATAACCAAATTCCGCTGGACAAGCAAGGTCTTTCCCGGCACGGAGCGCGATTGTTGGCTTTATGTCCCTCAACAGTACGATGGTAAAACGCCGGCTGCCTTTATGGTCTTCCAAGATGGTGGGGGACAAGTCAACGAAAAAGGGGGGTATCGTGCGCCGATCGTTCTCGATAATCTCATTCACAAAAAAGAAATTCCTGTGATGATTGCCTTGTTCATCGATCCCGGAACGGTGCCTGCCAACGATAAGGGGCAGTTCCCGCGCTCTAATCGATCCTTCGAGTACGATACCTTGTCGAATCAGTATGCCGAATTTCTGGAAAAAGAAATGATTCCCGAGGTCACCAAAAACTACAAAATTCGTATGGATGCCGCAGGGCGTGGCATTTGTGGCATTTCCTCGGGGGGGATTTGTGCTTTTACTGTCGCATGGGAACGCCCCGATTTGTTTAGCAAGGTTCTTTCGCACGTCGGGAGTTTCACGAATATCCGTGGGGGCGATGCCTACCCCGGAATGATTCGTAAAACCGAACGCAAACCGATCCGTGTTTGGTTACAAGATGGCTCGAACGACCTAGATAACTTGCACGGTTCTTGGCCTTTGGCGAACCTCCAAATGGCGGCCGCTCTCAAATTCATGCGCTACGATTTTCGCTTCGATTATGGTGATGGGGGACACAACAACAAACACGGGGCCGCCACCATGCCCGATGCCCTCCGCTGGTTATGGCGCGATGAGAAATAGGAGAACCTTCCCATGAAAAGTTTTTATACCCTATTTCTGCTGACCCTGTTAGGTGCCCCCCCCCTTTTCGCTCAGGATATGCCTTTGGGGGAAATCATTATTCTGGGCGAAACTTGGCAACCTTATAAAGGTGCCATGCCAAAATCATCGATCACCGTACCGTTCACGGTCACACCTAAAGGAACCCTCACCAACGGCCAAAAAGAGTTTCCCGTTGCGACACCTCAACCCACTTGCACAACCATGCATCGCGGGTATCTCATGGTCGCCAGCGCCACCGATCGACACATCTGGGCCTATTCAATCAACAGCGATGGCTCTTTAGGAACTGGTGATCGTTATGCGCGTTGCTATACACGCCGGAAATTGGTCAAGGATCGCTTCTTTGAAGATGTTCCCGTGAACGTCACAGCCATGACCGTAGATGGTCAAGGTCGATTATACGCCGCCACGAACGAAGGCATTCAAGCCTTTGACCCGACGGGGCGACTGTGTGGGGTCTTTACCGCCCCGACTGGTAAAATCGAAGAACTCACTTTTGAAGGTTCGCAGTTGTTTGCGCGGGTCGGCCAAGCTGTTTTTGTCCGCAAGATGAACGCGACAGGCCCCAAGTAATAAGAGGAACGCGACAGGTCCCCAGTCATCACCCAAATTCCTTTTGGCATCGCTTAGATGTATTTTTTCCTCCTCTGTGAGATTCCATTGAATTCTATCGAAAGCTCATCCATCGCATGAAGATTTGGAGTGGGGGGATTGGTTATCTGATTGGTATCAAGATTTGGCGGGAGGGGATTGGTTATCTGATTGGTATCAGGATTTGGCCCGACCGGCTTTTTTACGATCCGATTCTTTCAAAAGAATCTTACGAAGTCGAATCGAGGTCGGGGTAATCTCAACGAGTTCATCGTCTTCGATATATTCCAACGCTGCTTCGAGCGAAAAGATTCGGGGTTGTTTCAGCACGGTCTTAATTTCCGAAGTGGCAGAACGCATGTTGGTGAGCTTCTTTTCTTTACAGACGTTCACAGGCAGGTCATTATCAAATACGTTCTCCCCGACGATCTGCCCTTCGTAGACTGGGTCCATCGGGCTAACAAACATGGTGGCCCGTTCTTGTAACCCTTCAATGGCAAAGGCCGTGGCCTTGCCTGTTTCGGTCGAGACAAAGACCCCGTTCGCTCGCCCCGGAAAGTTCGGTTTCATGGGCAAATAAGCATGGAAGTTATGACTCATCAGGGCTAACCCCTGCGTGGCGGTGAGCATGCGAGTTTTCATGCCAATCAAACCTCGTGCAGGAATAATAAACTCGATGTGAGTCATATTCTCGCCCGATTCCATTTTTTGGCATTCCCCTTGGCGTTCCAAAACCAATTGCATGACGCTGCCGATGGTGCCATTCGGGGTATCGACTACAAGCAGTTCATAGGGTTCGAGTTTTTCTCCATCGACCTCTTTGAGGATGACCTTGGGTTTGCCCACCGCCAGTTCCGAGCCTTCGCGTCGCATGGTTTCGAGCAAAACCGACAAGTGCAATAATCCCCGACCCGAGACAATATATTCATCGGCCTTTTCTGGGTTTTGCCGAACTCGTAAGGCCACATTGGTTTCGGTTTCCCGTAGCAGGCGTTCGCGGAGTTCGCGGCTGGTCAACGGTTTGCCTTCTTGCCCCGAGAACGGAGAATCGTTGATACGGAAAACCATATCGAGCGTGGGTTGATCGATCGTCAAAGGGGGAAGGGCTTCGGGTTTGTCGAAATCGCAAATGGTATCGCCAATCTCGGCATGATCC
>CAZFDX010000815.1:0-2822 GCA_964518325.1 uncultured Alcaligenaceae bacterium
TTTGAGTTCGTTCGCGTGGTGTTATTGTGACGGAAAAGCGTGAAACAGCCGCAAGTGAAGCGAACACGTTCTCACCAAGGCTGTTTACTTCACCGGCACAGCTCTGGACGGTCGAGGGCGCTGGGGTTCGGCCTCGGCTTCCGAAGGTGGGTGCTTCGATGGAGGGTTGGTGACGCGCACGCAACTGCAAGGATTTCAAGCCGACCCCAATGCCGGTATCGTGGTTCCCAAGTGCAGTTTTGGTAAATCGATTGACTACCTCAAAAAATCGACCACGCCGGATGGGGGGGTGATTTACTCGTTAGCACACGGGGGAGCCGGTGTCGGAGCTGGCCGACCTGCACTCACTGCCGCAGCCGTGGCTTGTGCCTTCTCCCAAGGGGAATATAAGTCCGATCTCGCGAAGAAATGGCTGAAGTATTGCCAGAAGAATATCCGCTTCGGGCAATTCGGTGGTGGGCACGATCACTACCAAACCTACTACTTTGCTCAGGCCGTTTACGTTCTAGGTGATGATGGCTGGGAAAAATTGTTCCCCGGTGAGAAGAACGGGATCAAGTGGAGTGAATTCAAAAAGCCCCTGTTTGCCAGTATCGCCAAAGAGCAAGCCGCCGATGGTTCCTTTAACTCGCCGAGTTCGTGGGGGGCCGGCTCGGTGTTTACCGCCGCCGTTTATCTGACCATCCTTCAACTAGAAAACAACACCCTACCGATTTACATGCGTTAACCAAAGTGGCTGGTTCATTCAGCACGGATGGGCCAGCCTTTTTATTTTATTTACATGGATTGAGTGACCCTTACCGGAAACCCTTAATATGAGTCAAGCAAATTTCAACGCGAACGAAACCGCAGCCGCCAGCCGTGTGCAGTCGGCCTTCAAACAAATCAAGGCCCAATTGGCCCGTGTGATCGTCGGTCAAGATAAAGTCATCGAAGAACTCCTGATCGCCTTGTTCGGTCGGGGACACTGTATGTTGGAAGGGGTTCCCGGATTGGCTAAAACGTTGATGATCTCGACCTTGGCCAAAACCTTGTCGTTAGATTTCTCGCGGATTCAATTTACCCCAGACCTGATGCCCTCGGACATTACCGGTACCGAGGTGATCGAAGAAAACCGCACGACCGGCGCTCGGGAATTCAAGTTCTTGCCCGGCCCTGTGTTTGCTAACATCGTGTTGGCCGACGAAATTAACCGAACCCCTCCCAAAACCCAAGCGGCCATGCTCGAAGCCATGCAAGAGCGTCAAGTGACCGTCGGTCGGGTTCGACACAAATTGCAAAACCCCTTCTTCGTGTTGGCTACCCAAAACCCTATTGAGCAAGAAGGGACCTACACCCTTCCCGAAGCACAACAAGACCGCTTCATGTTCAAGGTGTTTGTGAATTACCCGAGCTTCAACGAAGAAATGGAAATTGCCCGCCGAACCACTGCCCTGAACATGGAAGAACCAACCGCAGTTCTCAGCGGCGAAGAGATTCTCGAAATTCAGGCGCTGGTTCGCAAAGTCCCCGTGGCCGATGAGGTCATCAAATACACAATCGCCTTGGTCCGACAAACGCGAACCACCGAACCCGGTGCCCCGAAATGGGCGCAAGAATGGCTCAACTGGGGGGCCGGTCCTCGGGCGGTGCAAAACCTGATTATTGCCGGTAAAGGTCGCGCCTTGCTCTACGGCCGCGAAAGTGTTTCGCACGAAGATATTCAACAAGTGGCTCTGCCGGTTCTCCGTCACCGGATCGGGGTGGGATTTGCCGCCAAAGCCGAAGGCGTCAACGCCGATGCGGTAGTGAAAAAATTAATCGAGACCACTCCCACTCGGATGAGTGAACTCGAAAACGATGAACGATTCAAAAAGATTTTCACAAGCTGAGAAAAGTCGCTAGGACATCCCAAGCAACGGCTTTTGCCGCCAGCCGCCAGCCGATGTGTCGATCAAAACGGCTTAGGTCGATGGCAACGCTCTCGCATAGTGCGGCCCCTGCTTGGGATAGTCAGATGTGTCGATGACAACGGCTTTCGATGAGCGTGATGGCTTTTGTGAAAGCGAATGTGTTGAAAACGACGGCTTTTTGCTAAAGCCCATCACGATTGGTTAGGTCCGGATTTGGTTGTGTAAACGCAGAGGGAAATTCAGTGGCGAAAGATGAGAAGGACGATCCCCGTCGATTTTTTGATCCCAAGGTGATTGCACGGATTTCCCGTTTAGACCTTCGTGCCCAACAAGTGGTCGAAGGTTTCATCACCGGTCAACACCGTAGCCCCTTTTTCGGCTTTTCGGTCGAGTTTGCCCAACACCGCGAATATGTGCGGGGGGATGATATTCGTCACTTGGATTGGAAGGTCTGGTCGAAAACCGATCGCTTCTACATCAAACAGTACGAAGCCGAAACGAACCTTCGTGCCACTGTAGTGGTCGATGTTTCCGAATCGATGCACTACGGTCGCGGCGCCATGAATAAATACGATTATGCCTGCACTGCTGGTGCCTGCTTGGCTTACCTCGCGACCAAACAGCAAGATTCAGTCGGGTTGGTCACCTTCGATCGGGACATCCGCAAAATGTTGCCGCCCCGTCAATCGCAATTGCACCTCGAAGAGATTGCCAATGCGATGAACGTCTCGAAGCCCAAAGACAAAACCGACCCCTTGAACATCTTCCGACGGATCGCCGAAGCCTCGCCTCAACGGGGGATGATTATCATCCTGTCGGACCTGCTCTGCGATCGGGAACCGTTGTTCAAAGGGTTGCAAATGCTCCGGCAACGTCGCCACGATGTGATGGTCTTCCACATATTGGATGAAGATGAGGTCACCTTCCCCT
>CAZFDX010000816.1:0-2421 GCA_964518325.1 uncultured Alcaligenaceae bacterium
ACTACCCAGCGAGGTTCCCAAAATGCCGATTTTTTTGGGGTCGATTTCGGGACGTGTTTCCAACCACGAACCAGCAACGCGGACATCTAACACGGTTTGCCGGACGCGCTCCAAGGATTTTTCGACATCGGGAGAAAGAAGCCTTTCGTCGCCTTTTGGGGGTTTGCGGGGACCATAGTAGGCCATTTGTACAAATAAGCCACAGATATTATTCTGGGCCAAGACCGAACAAATCCCCCGTGAAAGCGATTGATCGCCCCCCAAAATATCAAGGACCACAACCGCCGGAAAAGGCCCTTTACCTCGTGGTTTGTAGTATTCGCAGTGAACGATATTGTTCTCCGGATGAGGCGATTTCACCGGCGAAGGGAAGGTCAGCGTATGAATTTCGTACCCGCTGATGGGTAATTCCTTCTTCAATTTCAGCTCGTACTCATATTCGTATTTATCAAGACGGTATCGTTCTGCCGTCTCTTTTTGATCGTCGATTGGTTGGAATGTTGCTTTCTCCTTCAAAGGCGTTTTTATTTCCGCCGCCCAGAGCATTGGGGAACCAGCTAAAAATAATCCCGCCAGTAACAAACACAAACGCCCCATCATTTGGCCCTCTCAACATAGTGGAATTGAGGAAATTATACGAGTCGGAACCGAGGTGTGCGGCATTTCCTAGGTGGGGCGTTTGGCGTTTTTGGGTCACCATTCCCGCGATCTGCGATCTTCGATCTTCGATTCCGTGGCAAGGCCGCGTTCCCGATTCGCGGGATCATCGATCGTTGAATAGGTCAATGCACTTTGCCCAACGGTGGAATCGCCCCTAGGCGCGGGTGGGTTTGGCTTGGGCGCTATTCTTGCTCGGATCGTATAATTTGCGGCGTTCATCCTCGGCAGAGAGTTTCGTCAGATGAGTTTCTTGGGCAGGGATGTCGTACCAAGCACCATCACCAAAATCGACGATTGCCTTTCCCGTCCAATTCACGGTGACCACCCGCCCGACACGCTTTTCAAAGCGTTTTAGCTCTTCGATCGTGGGTACCACCACTACGAGTGCATCGGTCCATTGTGCCTTGAGTTCTTCGAGTTGAGCAGGGCTGAGCTTTGGCATCGAGATGGGTCTCCATGAGATAAAAATTTATTGATCCAGAACGAGTTGCTTGGCACAACCGGCGGCACCAATAAAACCGGCATCGGAACCGAGTGAGGCATAAACAACACGGGTCCGCTCGGCCGGTACCGGAAACGCTAATTGATTGACATAATTACGAATCTGTTGGAGGAAACTGGCGCCCGCTGCGGTCATTCCTCCGCCGAAGACAATCATATCGGGGTTGATGGTATGCATGATATTCGTTGTGCCCACCGCCAGATAAAAGGCCGTGCGATCGATGACCTCTTTGGCATATTCGTCGCCTTTTTCCGCTGCCTCGAAAACAGCCCGTGCGGGCAATTCTTCTTTCGAGTTTTGCAAAATTTCCCGCAGCAGCGAGGGGCCTTTGATTTTCGTGGCGAGCGATTCTTGCGCTCGTTTCACCACAGCGGTAGCACTGGCATAGGCCTCTAGACAGCCATAACGCCCACAGCCACACTGTCGGGGGTTGCTCATTTCGATCTTCATATGACCGATTTCCCCCCCGTGAGAATGTTCCCCTTCCACGACCCGACCGTTGACGATAATTCCCCCACCGACTCCGGTACCGAGTGTAAACATCACCAAGGATTTTGTGCCTTTGCCGGCGCCGACCCAAAATTCACCGAAAGCGGCTGCGTTAGCATCGTTTTGGAAAGCCGTAGGAATTTGAAAATAATTCTGGATGTGCTGTTTCACCGGTACATTTTTCCAAGGCTTCAAATTCGGAGGATCGAGAATAATACCAGCGGCAATATCCATCGTACCCGGAGTCGCCACACCAATCCCAGAAATTTCCGCTAGGGTCAAACCGGCCGCTTCAGTGGCCTGTTCAATCGCTTTGCACATTTGCGAAAGGCCGTGCTCTTGACCTTTGGCCGCCTCGGTCGGCAACACCACGCTCGGTTTCGGCTGCCCCGAATCACTCACCACGGCGGCCTTCATGGTTGTGCCACCCACATCTAATCCGACAAAGTATTTTCCGCTGTTCATACATCATCCAGAGAAGTTCTCTGTAAAGGGTAGCAACTCCCTGAATTGTGGAAACCTCACTTTCACCAGAATCAGGCTATTCCCCATTCCACAGGAACTGAATAAAAGGCCGACGTTAGCAGTTCCTGTTCGGGAGTTGTTCGGGAAGCTATTCGAGATTTCATATCAAGTGAATAAATCGATTGAATCAAAGGCCGACGTCCTTGGATGCATTCCACTTGTTCGGTTGAAATCGCCCTGAAAAAAGAATTCCCAAGAAAGGGCGTTACCTCTCGCCCCCAGATGGGTTCAACATAGGATAAAGT
>CAZFDX010000817.1:0-4903 GCA_964518325.1 uncultured Alcaligenaceae bacterium
GTAGCATTCCACAGGGCTGGCAGCATCGAAAATTTCAAGGAATTGTGCCTGTTTTTCTGGGGCATGTCGGAAATAGAGACTGCGTCGATTCACTTGAAAAATCTGATTCTGATCGATCTCGGGGCCTCCCATTTTCGGGTCCAAGCTCCCTGCCAGATGCAAAATCGAATCGCGAACCATCTCGGCGGTCATGCGTCGTTGATTCATTCGCCAATAGAATCGGTTATCGGGGTCGATCGCATGCGCTTTCTCATCGTATGCGGAATCCATTCGGTAGGCATGGCTGGTGACCATCAAGCGAGTGATTTTTTTCAAGCTCCATTGGTTGGCCATTAACTCGGCGGCCAAATAATCGAGCAACTCCGCATGATAGGGGACCATGCCGTTTTTGCCGAAATCGAAAACCGTCGGCACAAGGGCTTGCCCGAAGCGTCGTAACCAAAGGTGGTTGATGGCCACACGGGCAGTGAGGGGATTTTTCTCTGACGCAATCCAGTTTGCTAATGCGGTTCGGCGTCCGGTGCTGATGGCCGGATAAACTTTCAGGTTGCGGGGGGTGAACTGGGTATTCAGCGGAGCTTGTTGAGCTTCTTCCGCTTTCTTCAATGCAGCTTGGGCATCGGCCCATTTTTTCTGTGGGTCGGGCTGACCTTTTGCTGTAGGAAGTTGGAGTGCTTTCTGGGCCTCGTGAAGATTCTTTTTCGCAACGAGAACGGTTTCGCTCCGCTGCCAACTAACGAGTTCTTTGGCTAGCCTTTCGTACTCGGGGGTTGCTTTGACCTCGGCCATTTTTTCTAAAGCGATTTGCCGATCCAAAATTTTCAGGCGAATCTCTGCCAATTCTCCAGCGCATTTCGCTAGAGCCACCTCCTGTTGAGCCTGAGCCACACTCCAAATTCCACCCCAAGGGATCGGGGCCATATACATCCTCAAAAGAGCATTACGAAGTTGCTGTTGGGCAAGGTCGAGTTGTTGTTTTTCTTTCTGAATTGTTGCCTGTAGTGCCGCTCGCGTTTCCTGAGTAATGAAATCTCGGCCCTCGGGGATGTAGGCATCCCGAGGAAGTTTCACCTCTTTGATGAGGAATTCTGGCCCTTGGATGGCTTGCGGAACCGCCGGTGGGATGGGAGCCGATTTATCGGGGTCGGCATCGTTGCCTCGAACGAAAAGATAAGTGGCGGCCGTGGGTTGAGCATCGTAGATGCGAACCAGACCGTCTTTGTTGGTGTCGGGTTGGTTAGGAATTCGATCGGTCCGAATATCAAACGGACTAAAGATCGCTCGGAAAGCATAGTATTCCTTCTGGGAGATGGGGTCGTACATATGATCGTGGCAACGGGCACAATTGATCGTTAACCCCAAAAAGGCTTTGCCTGTGTGTTCTACCAAACGATCGAGAATAATCTCTCGATTGAACTTGTACCAGTTGCGAACGACAAACCCCGTGGCGCGGAGGGCGTTTTCATCGGTCGGGTAAAGTTCGTCGGCGGCAAGCATTTCGCGAATCATTTGGTTGTAGCCTTTATCTGCGTTCAAAGCCTCGATAGTCCAATCGCGCCAGCGCCAAATATGGGGTTGACTATCACGCACTTCGGCGCCGTAGCCAGCCCAGTCGGAATATCGCCAAACATCAAGCCAGTGACGGGCCTGCGCTTCGCCATACTGTGGAGAGTTCAACAATTGATCGACCAATTTTTCGTAAGCATCCGGAGAACGATCGGCCAAGAATGCTGCCAATTGGGAAGGTGTGGGGGGAAGCCCCGTCAGGTCTAGATACAACCGTCGCGCGAGAATTTCGGGGGCGGCATCGGGACGCGGATTTAATCCCAGATTCTCAAGTTTTGCTAACAAAAATTGATCGATTGGGTTTTTGACCCAAGTTCGGTTTTTAAGAGTCTCGAGCGAGGGAGGATTGGGGCGAGTGATCGCGTCAAAAGGCCGCCAATTCTGCGAGGGGCGCAAGGTCTCCCAACGCCGGAGGATCATGTCGATCTGTTTGAGTTCGGCTTGCGGGGGACGGGCCGAGGCCTCCGCAGGTGAGGTGCCCAGAATCAACTCGATCAGATTCGAGACACCATCACCATCGGTATCTTCTTGAGCGATTTTGTTCAAACGATCGGCTAAGCTATACGGCTGATTGGCCTTTTTCAACTCGGTCCCAACCTGCTTGAGACGTTTGCCAAAAGGGTTATGGGGGCGTTCCTCATCCATTGGTGCGAGGTGACATGTCGAGCAGTCGTTAAGCCCCTTGGAGAAGTTTGGCCCAATCCAATCGGCCAAGGCCTTCAAATGGGCTGGTTTGGCGTGGACCAGAACGGGAAAGCCAACAAGTAAGCTCAACGTGAAGAATAGCCAACAATGGCGCATGGAACGCACCTCCGGTGGGTCAATCATTAGCATGAAGGTTTTTAGGGGTATTGTCAAGCATTTAGAACGAGTAAAATCCAGATACCATTCCGAGTGAATACAACGGGATTGGATCAGATCGCCTGATACTTGGTTTAAAGATATAGAGCGTCAACTCTCTCAAGTTATTTCTCTCACGAATGAATCTTCAATTTTGATTGAGTAACATAATGAGACACTGGATGAGAATATAAAAGATAAATTGGCTCAACAGCTACTTTGGAATAAGACTTGACTGATAGAAGAAAATTGTTATGATCATCAACAAGAGGTGCCTCACATCAACAAGAGGTGCCTCATGAGAAGAATTGTCTCGATTACTGTCCTCGCGATACTCATTATTGGTGTCTGTCATGCGGAAGACCTGATAATCCGCATGATTGATGTCACAGCCCCACAAGGTGAACAGAAAGAAGGAACCTTTTATATTAAAGGATTACATGATCCTTGGGGCAAGGATGATAAAGGTAACCCAAAATCCACCCTAAAAGGGCTTTTGTTTACATGGGATGAAGTCAAACAGAAATGGGATGATAAAGTCCAAGTAATTGTCCCAGCAGAATACGAACAAAAACAAGGACTTAATACTTGGTACTACAAGAATGTTGCACTACCGAGCAGATATAAGGTAAAAGTATTCTTATATACAACCAGCACAACTATCCCAAGTAAAGTCGTTGACAAGGAATTTGTTGTTCCCGCTAAGTAAGGAGCCAAAAAATGATTCGCAAGGATGCCTTCTCACCTTTCCAAAAAGCTTTTACGCTGATTGAATTACTCATTGTCGTCGCGATCATTTTTACCCTCGTTGGATTGATTTTACCTGCGGTCCAACAAGTTCGAGATGCCGCGAATCGGCTATCGAGTACCAACAATCTCAAACAAATCAATTTAGCTGTTCACAATTATGCTGCTTCTAATGATGGCATATTACCCACTACCGATACCGATTCTTGGCCGTTCAGAATAGAAGATATACGGCATTACTTATTTAATGTTTTAACGGATGAATTTGCACCAAATTACATCAATAGTATAATCTATTTTCAAAATAATTCAAAGAATTATATTTCATCGAACAAATTTTTTATCAGTCCAGCTGATCCAACTCAGGATAAAAAATTGATAAATCAAGAATTTCATTGTAATTCAAGTTATGCTGCAAATTATTATGGATTTCGTAAGCCCCAAAAATCCCTGAATTATTCTTTCTTAGATGGATTATCTCAAACCATTTCATTTGCAGAACATTATTCTCGTTGTGGTCAATACAATTTCACAAGAACTTGGTTTGAAATTTGGTGGAATTATGAATCCCCTCACGACTTGATTCGACCTGCAACATTTGCTCATAATGATGCAGAATTAGCAAAACTAGATGGCATTCGTGATATTGGTGCATTGATTATTACGACGACAACAAAGGATATATATCCAATCACAACAGGTTATCCACCACGGACTCGGGGTTCCGATCCGAATCTGACTTTTCAAGTTCGACCGCGTTTGAAAGATTGTGACCCGCGGATTCCCCAGACTCCTCATCTCGGAGGGATGTTAGTGTCATATTTTGATGGTAGTGTGCGAACTATGAGACGTCAGGTGGACCCATTTATCTTTTGGGCCTCTGTTACCCCAGATCGTGGCGAGATAGTCGACGATTAAGCCCGATAAACCACAGGGATTCGATTTGTACCTAAGCCCAATCAACCACAGGGATTCAATTCGTACTTAAGCCCAATCAACCTCCTTTGATCGGTTTCGTAACGCTCAAAGAATTCTGTTTTTTTTCTGGGAGAAATCGAGCCTAGATGAATTTCTTCGTTGCTTTGATCGGATTCCGAGGGATTCTCACCTTGTCTGCTTGTTGACATGACTCAGCGAAGTGGTTAAGCTATTATTACTGACTCTCCCTTACCGGATCGATTATTATGATTCGTCTCGATACTTCTGCACCGGCTCGGTTATGCTCGGGGCCTTCCCGACGGGATTTTTTACATGCGGGAGCCATTTCGACCTTGGGGCTTTCCCTACCGAGTTTTCTACGAGCGAAAGAAGCCTCGGGTAGTGCGGATAAAGACATCAACTGCATCATGTTGTTTTTGCTCGGAGGCCCCAGCCACCTCGATACATGGGACCTCAAGCCCGATGCTCCTGCAGAAATTCGGGGCCCTTTCCAACCCATTAAGACTAATGTCAACGGGATACAAATTTCGGAAATTTTTCCCAAGATGGCCAAACATGCGGACAAATACTCGCTGGTTCGTTCGGTCTATCACACGGCCACGGCAGTGCATGATACGGGGCACCAGATGATGCAAACGGGCCGACTTTTCACCGGTGGAGTCGAGCATCCCAACATTGGCTGCGTGTTAGGTTACGAGAAAGGGGGACGCGGCGAATTGCCTGCTCATGTGCTGTTGCACCGCCCCATGGGGCGCACGGGCGGCAATTTGCCACACGGTCAAACGGCGGGGTATCTCGGCAAGACTTACGA
>CAZFDX010000818.1:0-3661 GCA_964518325.1 uncultured Alcaligenaceae bacterium
TTACTAATTAGAGATTATTTCGTCAATATGGATTTCTAAAAATTCTTTTGATTTTCACGGAAAAGATTTTTTTTCTGGGAATAAGCCCCTCCCCGCTCTCGCCAAATTGTGAAGATAAGATCGAGGCTCAGGACTCGTTTCACACATAAGAATGTGATCCCGTACCGGCTCAAACCGAGTTGCTGAATTGGGGATCGGGTTTTGGTTGCACAGGTAACGGCATGGGTTGTTCCCGAAGGGGGTGAATTTTCGGTTCTCGGAACATAAACACAAAGACGAACCACACCGCGATGACGATCCAAAACGGCACCATCCAGAAATAAGACCAATCAGCGGTCTGCTCGGTCTGGGTCGATTCCAGCACGGCAGCGGCCGAGTGATTTCCCACTAAGACACCAAGACCCGAGGTGGCAAAAACAAAAATCCCTTGGGCACTCGCCCGCAAGTGAGGCAAAGCATGTCGATCGACATAAACCCCCGCCACGATAAAAAAGAAGGTGTAACACATCCCATGCAAAGGAAGGCCCAAACCAACCACGAGAGCGGGCGATTCGGTTGCAAAAATCAGATTCCGAATCGCCCAACCGGTGATCCCCACCAGCAAAGTGGTTCGCATACCGAACTTGGCCAGCGATAAGGGAAACACCAACATAAAAATCACTTCCGAAACTTGTGCTAACGTCTGAACGGCCGTCGGGAACGGGACGTGGATTTCCTTCAAGAACGAATTCCCATACACGCTATAGAATTGTTGCACCGCCGACATAATGAACGCAACAAAAATGAGGCTGGCAAACCCTTGGTCGCGAAACATTCCCAAGGCAGGTACCCCCAAAGCCTCGCCGAGAGTTTTACCACTCCCTTTAGGGGGTGTTGCGGGCAGATACCAAGAGGCAAGCCCCGAGAGAACTCCCATAATCCCTGCAATATAAAGGGGCCATGCCGAGACCGAACCACAGAGAAACTGAATCAGCACATTCACCACAATCCAACCGACCGTTCCCCATAGTCGAACATGGCCAAACTCGCGTTTGGGATCGATGAGATTGCGGTAACCAATAATGTTGGTCAGCGAGTTCGACAAATTATTGCAAAAGGTGTACCCCACCATAATCACAAAAATATACGGAACCAAGCTCCCCGGTTGAGCAACCCCTGCAAGCAAATCCCGATGGTGTTGGGTACACCAACTTGCCAGAATGAGCATCAGAACGGCCATGATTATTTGCAGAACGGCAAGCAACCGCTGCGATTGAAAAAGCCGATCGGACAATAAACCCAGAAACAACGGGCCAACCAAAGCGGAGAAAGCACTTGCAGAGTAGACCCAAGCGACTTGAGATTTGCTAAATCCTAATCCCCCTTCCGGAATAGGTGCTGCGAGATATGTTGCCAGTGAGATCGCCCACGCTCCCATCACCATATAAACGCTGAACATCATCACAGATAACGGCACATGTTTACGACTCGGCATGTCACTCCTTGGGGGTAACGGGAGAGGGTAAACCATCATACTAATGAGAAGCAGTAAAAAATACCAGATCGTTTTTAATCAAACTGTTATCAAAACGATCGGAAATGATAGACGATGCGGAAATGTGGCACCACAGCGCCACAATCAATGCCAACTTAGGAAAGATCGAGGATAGGATAACAGGTTCTTCAGGAGGAAATTCCATGCAGGTTAACAAGGGCTTCAGGAAGTTTCATGTTCGGATAAGTGGCTTCGAGAATGTGGAGCGAGAGGGGGTCACTCAGACCACCAGCATTAAACAAAAGCCTGCTATGCCAAGATAGCTTTGACGACTTGACCGCTCACATCCGTGAGACGAAAATCTCGACCTTGATAGCGGTAAGTAAAGCGTTCGTGGTCGATCCCAAGAAGGTGTAACATGGTCGCATGAAGATCATGCACGGTCACAATATCCTTGGCGGCGTTATAGCCCAGTTCATCCGTCTCGCCATAGGTCGTGCCGCCTTTGATTGCCCCACCTGCCAGCCAGATTGAAAATCCTTTCATATGATGATCGCGACCTGTTCCCTGAGCCATAGGGGTTCGACCAAACTCACCTGCCCAAATCACAAGGGTATCATCCCAAAGACCGGTTCGTTTTAGGTCTTTGATTAGGGCGGTCATTCCCTGATCGACCTCTTTGGCCACAACCGGAATATCGTTTTTAATGTTCCCGTGATGATCCCAATCGCGGTGGTACAGTTGAATGAATCGTACATTTCGCTCGGCTAATCTTCGAGCCAAAAGACAATTCGATGCAAAAGACCCATCTCCGGGGGTAGCCCCATAGAGGTTGAGTGTTTCCTTTGTTTCTTTGGAAAGGTCCATGAGTTCCGGCACACTCGTTTGCATTCGGAAAGCCATTTCATATTGGCTTAATCGGGTTGTGATTTCGGGATCATCTACTTTCTTGTCAAACAATTGATTCAGCGAATGAATGGTATCCACCACGTCGCGTTGTCTTTCCCGATTCACACCTGCGGGGTTGGCAACGTAATGGACCGGATCACCTTTGGAACGGAATTCGACCCCTTGAAATTGGCTGGGCAAAAAGCCACTATGCCACTGTCGAGCGGCGATCGGTTGACTTTGACCCGATCGACCGGTGGAGACCAAAACAACGAAACCGGGCAACGATTCGGTTTCGCTCCCAAGTCCGTACCACAGCCAAGACCCCATACTTGGACGCCCTGAAATCGTTGTTCCTGTATTCATGAAGGTATGGGCCGGATCGTGGTTGATCGCCTCGGTCTTCAACGATCGCACAATACAAATATCGTCGGCCACAGTGTGCAAATGGGGAAACAGCACCGAGATTTCTTGACCCGATTTGCCGACCTTCTTAAATTCATGTGTCGGTCCTAAACAGGTCAAATTATTATTCCCCTGAAGTTGTGCGATGGGTTGCCCTTTGGTGAACGATTGGGGCATGGGCTTACCATTTTGTTTTGCCAATTCGGGCTTGTAATCAAAGGTTTCTAGATGGCTGGGTCCTCCGGCCATGGTGAGAACGATCACCCGTTTGACCTTCGGTTTATGATGCGGTTTAATGGCGCCCGGCCAGCGCTCGATTTTGGGTGTCTCGGCGAACAAATTAGGCTGCAATAAATTGGCTAGGGCTATGCTCCCCAGACTGGTTACGGAAGTACCTAAAAATGTTCTTCTGGCTATAGGAGTGAACCGATTCATAACGTGACCCTCGGTAGGATAAAGTTTTTATAGTGAACGATCTCACACAAGCGAGAGTCAAAAGTTTCATCTCTCTCAGGTTCGTCCTACCTTCAAACCGTTCAACCAAGGATGGAGATAGATTTTTTCTTCGGTGGTACGGATTCCATCAAAATGCCCGTGTGGTACGGATTCCCTCACGATGCCTCATCTCCTTGGGGTATGCCCTACCCTGATTTAGCCAACTTCGCCAGAAAGCTCGGAATTTCCTCTTTGCAAATTGGCGCGTTGTCGCATAATTCCTATGTCTGTGTTCGCCCGCTACCACTCCTCTCTCCTACTATGAAGACACTGTTTCCGAGGCTCGGTTTCGTTGCTTTAGCAACACCAACCATCCTGCAGTTTACCACACAGGTCGTGGCGGTCCGCCACACCGGTCTTCCTTTGATTCAATGTGAACACAATATGCGCGCGCGTAAA
>CAZFDX010000819.1:0-1931 GCA_964518325.1 uncultured Alcaligenaceae bacterium
GGTTGGAGGTGAATCGCGTTTGGCATCAACTGGGGGGACGTTCTACTTGCACCATGATGTTTGGACATATCGAAACCATTCCCGAACGGATCGAACATTTGGAACGATTGCGGCAACTTCAAGATGAAACAGGGGGATTCACTGCCTTTATTTGTTGGACCCTGCAGCCGGGCCATAAGATGGCCCATTTCCCCGCAGTGGGGTCTTTCGAGTATCTCCGCACCCAAGCCATCGCTCGCTTGTATCTGGACAACATTAAGAACATTCAAAGCTCATGGGTTACGCAAGGTGCGAAGATCGGGCAAATTGCGCTGTTCTTTGGTGCGAATGATATGGGAAGTCTGATGATCGAGGAAAATGTGGTCGCCTCGGCAGGGACCGTTCATTATCTCACGTTAGAGCAAATCAAATCGAGCATCAAGGAAGCAGGATATATTCCACGACAACGCAACGTCTTTTACGAATACATCGATACCGTAGCGTGTTAGCCCATTTCTCTGATTTCCCAAAGATTATTTTTTGCTGGAATGTCGTTTAGCCCCTTGACAATCCCCTTCGCTCAGGGTATCGGTTGTGCATCGGATGGATCAGAGTTTTCGGACAAGGATTGTCCGCCATGCTGCGTTGGCAGTACATTATCGTTTTGCTTGCTCCTTTCATGGTGGGTTGTTTGGGGTCCACAAAAGATACGGAACCAAGCATCAAACCTAGGGCATTACTCGAACAAACGACTCGGGGCGAAGATGCCGTGGCCCTTGAGTTGGTCTATATTGAACGTCCTCATACCGATCAGAATTTTCAACGAGTTTGGAAAGGAATCGATGAACAAGCTCTGCCCTATGAGAAAAGAGCTTTAATCAAAGACAACGGCTTTCGAGTCGGGGTGGTTTCAGGCATCATCCCTGAAGATTTACAAAAGCTGATTAACGATCCGATGAATCCCCTCGGTCGAAGACTGCGGAGTTTTCTGATCCATGAATCGATTTCTATTCCCATCCCTGACGAACGACCTACCCTCTCGTTCAAAACCATCAACGAGAAACAAGCGGAGAAAAAACACACCTTCGAGAATGCCCAGTTAATGTTGGGATTAAAAGCCACTCGCCTTGAGACGGGGGAATATCAACTGGTGTTTACCCCTGAAATCGATGCCAAAGACCAGACCCATTGGACCCCGACCGGTTCCACGTTGTTCAAAGAGCCGACCCCCTTTCCGGAATGTTCTTGGGAAGTGAAACTTCATTCTAAAGAATGTTTGGTGATTGGCTGTACCCTAGAAGAAGACACTTTGGGGCATGCGTTTTTTCAATACCAAGGTACCCTGCGTCCCGTTCAGAGATTATTGGTGGTTCGTGTATTTCATCCCGATCCCGAATCGTTATCACAGGCAGAAAAACGATCTCAAACCAATGAGAAGCAACTGGATGAGGTCACCCCGATTGCAGAGCGACTGCTCCCAAGAACACGGAGATAGTTCATTCTGAAATTGGTTTGACTCATCCTTAACCACTGAAGATGAAGGGAAGGTTCAACTTAATTCGTGGTTGAGATAATGAGAGGAGGGAATCAATCGAGTCGCCAATCGATTAGAGCAATTCCGCGATGGGCTTCGAGCCTTCTGGGGTGAGCCAAACGGGTCGGGTTCCCACATGATGTTTCGCCCGTGCGTTAATCCCCAAGGTTTTGTAGATCGTCGAGAACAAATCACCTTCCGAAACGGGATTTTCTTTCACTTCTTTGCCATCCGCATCGGTACTACCGTAAACTTGACCCCCTTTGATCCCCCCCCCCGCGAGGACAACCGTCCAAGCACGGATGTAGTGGTCACAGCCCGCTCGATTATTGATGTTGGGGGTACGGCCCACCTCACCCATCCAAACCACAAGGGTATCATTGAGTAAGCCGCGTTCTTCGAGATCGATCAATAATGC
>CAZFDX010000820.1:0-2376 GCA_964518325.1 uncultured Alcaligenaceae bacterium
GAATGGAAGAAGGGGGCATTTGATCGACTTGACGAGTGAAAATCTTGCCGCTCTTTTCGACATCGGCATTAGTCTTGGGAGGATTGGTCTCGATATCGGAACCAGCAAAAGCCTCGACATATTTCCAAGGGCTATCCGTTGGTTTTTTCGTACCTGTGCTTGCAAAAATGATTTCTTGCTTGAGGGGGAGATTTTTCGAGGCCCAAAAAGCTGTATTATCTCGCCAAATTTGCTTCGCGTTGACAATACCGACGAACCCCTGTGCTTCGGGGCTGAGCGAAGGAACATGCTTTTCCGTGTAAACATCGACACGACTCACAAAGATACTGTAAACGCTCTTGAAACGAGCCAAAGAATCGCGTCGTTGTGCGCCCCGCCAACAGGCATCGCGAGCCGCATGATACTGTCGCATGGTGAAAATCAAGGTGACATTCGGCGTAATCCCTGCCGCAACGATTTCCTCCAACGCAGCTAAGCCTGCAGGGGTCGCAGGGATTTTGATCATCCGATTATCGTGACCGATGCCCCTTTTTTTCGCGAGAGTGATATACTGCTGTTTCTGCTCGTCCAAAGATAGATTGCGTGCGGGGTCTTCGATCAAAGGGTCCAGCTCGAAGCTCACCCAGCCATCATCGCAATGGGTATTCTTCCACACCTCGTGAAAAGAATTTTGAGCAGCCCGAACGAGTGAATCGGTCAACGTCCAAGCAATCGTCTCATCGTCAAGCCCCTTTGCGATCAGCTCTTTAAGTTCCTTGTCAAACCGCCCTGTTTGAATCAGATCGGCAATGATAATTGGGTTGGAAGTGGCCCCCGTAGCCCCGTAAGCGAGGTTTCGGGTGATTTCTTCTGGATCGATCGAATCTAACCAGAGTTTTGTACCAGTCGCAACCAAAGATTTTAATGCAGACATGCTCTCACCTCGGCGAAGCGTTTCTTTCAATGCACAGGTTATCTTATGGGATAAGCAAAGCCTGATTTGTGAAGAGATTAAGATTGTTCGATCCGTTGTATTCGTTGATTGCAAGAAAGTAATGTTCGATCCGTTGGATCGTTTGAATTGCTAAGAAGGAATGTGCAACACCTAAAATGGTTTCATGCTTACGATTTTTCCATGCTTGAGACTATCTCATCCCTGCGATTGTACGATACCTAAGATTGTTTCATTCCATCGACCAAAGGTAGGGTTAAACCCGGTTGATCTTGATATTTCCCTTTTTTGTCGGCGTAACTGGTTCGGCAGACCCCTGCTGCTCGGAGGAAAATCATTTGGGCAATGCCCTCGCCGGAGTAAATTTTGGCCGGTAAAGGGGTGGTGTTACTCAATTCAATGGTGACCCTACCCCGCCATTCTGGCTCAAGGGGAGTGATATTCACAACAACCCCACAACGAGCATAGGTCGATTTCCCAATACAGATCGCCAAAATATCGCGGGGAATTTCGATATATTCCACAGTCTCGGCTAAGACGAAACTGTTTGGGGGAATGATGCAATAATCGGCAACCACGTCCACAAAAGACCGAGCGTCAAAATTTTTCGGGTCAACCAACGCCCCGTGAACATTGGTGAAGACCTTGTAATGTCGATCCACACGGACATCGTAGCCGTAACTGGTCACCCCATACGATATGACCCCCGGCCGAGCCTGTTGTGCAGCGAACGGTTCGATCTTAACATCGCGTTCAATCATCCAATCGGGTAACAAGCCGGTACTCATGGCTATCCTTGCTCTTGTAAATCACATCCTTAATTAAATTCATTTCGGCATTTCGCATTCCGGAAATTGAAGAAATCATCGTTAGGGAATTTCACAAAGGGTGAGGTAAATAAGGTAGGCAAATCGGGAATTTTGTGGGAAGTCGCTTGAATCGTTGAAGGGCTTCTGAAACATGGATGCTTTCGAGGGAGCACATCAAAAATGAAGGATTTCTCTCGCTCAGGATGAGGGGTATCGACCTTCCCTTTCGATCGTCACAATAATCGTATTTCTTCGATTTCGGGGTTGAGGGAAATGTGCCGTGTTATTGACTATGAGTCTGTTCTGGCATAGCAAAGACTAAGTAGTACTTCTCCTTCGGGAGTTCCTCTTTTTATTCAAGGATAAAATCATGTTGATTGATCCCTCTCCTAGCCGACGCGATACCCTGAAAGTGGCCGGTAGCGTGGCGGCCGCTTCGGTGCTTGCCAGTTTGTCGGGTCCGGGTGTCCACGCAGCGAGTGGCGATACGGTTCAATTTGCTCTCATCGGTTGCGGAGGACGCGGTACCGGCGCCGCCGAGAACGCACTGAAAACCGCAGGCCCCACCAAGCTGGTGGCCATGGCCGATGTTTTTGAAGGCAAGCTGAACAACAGCTACAACTTCTTGTCCAAGGC
>CAZFDX010000821.1:0-9823 GCA_964518325.1 uncultured Alcaligenaceae bacterium
AGTTTCTCCTCTGGTTCAACAAATGCTCAAAGAAACATCAGAACGAGAAGGGTACATTATTCTTGGTAAGGCCCAGCTCGAACAAATTCGAGAATTGGTGGCTGCGACCCAATTTCATATTCTGGCTCTCGAAACGGATAAGCCCACCTTGGAAACGATCAAGAATAGCTTGATTGCCGACGGAATTTATGGCACACGCTGTGCCCTGATTTTGGGAGATATGATCGATGCCCAAATGCCCGCCTATCTGGCGAATCTGATCTACTTACCAGAAGGTTCCTCACCTGAGCTGATTGAAAAAAGCTATCGCTCGTTACGTCCTTATGGGGGGAAAATGGTGGTCAGCACATCGAAAGGGGAAACCGAACGTGTGAAATCTCAGATCGAAGCACTCAAGCTCCCCAAGGCCAACATCACACACGGGGAGAATCATCTCACGATCGAGCGGGTCGGTGCCCTGATTGGAGCAGCGAACTGGACCCATGAACATGCGGATGCCGCCAATACCCGTGTCAGCAAAGATACCATCGTCAAGGCTCCTCTCGGGGTCTTGTGGTTTGGTGGCACCACCAACGATGGGATTCTTCCTCGGCACGGGCACGGACCCCAACCTCAGGTATGCGATGGTCGCATTTTCATCGAAGGGATTGACAAAATGCGGGCCGTGGACCTCTATACGGGACGGTTACTCTGGGAGACCGAACTTCCGGGCTTGGGTGATATTTATAACAATCTCGCCCATCAAGCCGGTGCCAATGCAACCGGTGCCAATTATGTTTCTTCCTCGGAAGGGGTGTATATTGCCTATAAAAATAAATGTGTTCGACTTGACCCTGCCACAGGAAAAATCGTACAAGAATTCACCTTACCCAAAGCAGAAGGGGCCGAGAATCCCCCTCGGTGGAGTTTCATCAGCCTCATTGGGGATTATCTGATTGGAGGGGCCGACCCTGCTTTTGATGCTGCTCTGGAAAAGCAACTGAAAACCCCGAGCAAACTCCTCAAAATCTGGGAGAACGATAACTTCTTTTCCTCGAAGCAGATTTCGGTTCTCGATCGCAAAACCGGTAAAGTTCTCTGGACGGTCGAAGCAGAAATGGGTTTCCGCAACAATAGTATTTGTGCGGGGGGGGGCGATTATACGCAATTGATCGCCTCTCGGGAGCGGCCATTAAACGAATCGAAGGTGGGAAGGGGAAAGCACCGGCTTCGATCATAAAATGCTTCTCGCTTAAGGAAGGCCAACTGCTTTGGTCCGAAGCGAAAGAAATTTTTGGGACGTGGCTGAGCTACTCGGAAAAACACGATATTCTTTTGGAAGCGGGGCGTGTCGCACGGGATACCTTGAACGATGAACCGAAGGGAATGCGGGCTTGGGATGCCAAAACGGGTAAACCCCTCTGGTTCGATAAAACCTTCACGGGACCGGCCATGATTCGGGGCGATACGGTCCTTCAAGGTCAAGGGGCCTGCGACATTCTGACGGGCAAACCGATCCGAAAGATCGATCCCGTCACCGGTGAGCTAACGGAATGGAAATGGTTACGTCACTATGGTTGCAATACGCCGGCCGCCTCGGAAAATCTTCTGACGTTCCGTTCCGGTGCCGCAGGTTTTTATGACCTTTGCAACGATGGGGGAACAGGGAATTTCGGTGGTTTCCGTTCCAGTTGCACCATGAATTTGATAGTGGCAGGAGGGGTGTTAAGTGCCCCCGATTACACTCGAACTTGTGTTTGCAATTATCAAAACCAAACCTCGATTGCCCTGATCCCGATGGAAGAAAATGAATTATGGACCTTCGTCGGTAAGGTTGATTACAAAACTCAAATCAAACAAATAGGTATTAACTTTGCCGCCTCGGGGGATCGAAAATCCGACAACAATACCCTTTGGCTGGAATTTCCCAGCGTGGGGGGATTCTCTCCCACGCCGCCCGCAACGGTGACGGGTGCGAAAGTGCGTTACCTCCGTCGGCATCCTTCGGTGGTCAGCGGCGATCGTTCTTGGGTGGGTTCATCCGCCGTGGTTGGTGCGGAGAACATCACCATCAAAATGGGGCCGGTTGGTTCTACCGAAAAATCTTATATTGTTCGACTCTATTTCTGTGAACTGGAAAATGCTAAACCCGGCGAACGTGTTTTCTCTGCCAGTCTTCAAGGACGTCGTTTAATTAACGATTATGACATTGTGAAAACCGCCGAAGGGCCTTTCAAATTAGTGGTCGAAGAATTTCGTGGAATTCGTATCGCCGAAGAATTTCGTCTCTCCTTCCGTAGCGATAGTAAATCGTTACCTCCGATGATTTCAGGGATTGAACTGATCGAAGAGTAATTTTTGCCTATCTCATGCGTCAATGAATCAAAGCCAATCGACAGAAAAAATTTCTCATTGCCGTGATATGAATTGATAGTTGAAAATAGAGCCAATCGAATCCAAAGATAAATTCAGGGCGATGTCAACTTCTGAACCACAAAATGATGATCCGATCGGAAAGGGAAATTGTGTTAATCGTCTTCTCGTTCGACTTCTAAAATTTTTCCATCGGGTGTTACTTCAACCTCATATTTTTTTCCTTTATTTCTTACTTTGACTTCATACTTGAGGCGTCCATCATCTTTTTCTTTTTCTGCCGAGAGCATCTCACCTTCAGGGAAACGCTCTTTGACCGCTTTGACGACAGCCTCAGGGAGTTTATCTAAGGGGATTTTTTCACCGGCCCAGCTGACCGCACCAAAAACAAGGGCAATCGCGACAACTGTTCCATAGGTCAAAGTGTGACGATACATCAAGAACCTCCGTTAGGATCAAGGGCGATAGAGTCCGTGAAATCAAGGGCGATAAAGTTCCTGTTCCAAATTCATCACATTGAGTTGAATCAAAGAATCAATCATTGCATGGAACCGATGACTCAACGAATTGAGCTTTCGTACTCCCTAGATGAGGGATCATTGAATTTCCATTTCTATCCCTTCTATTGTTAAGGAATATCATTGAGGAATTTTATCTCTTGTGATGAAATCATAAGGTTGCTATCTCGTGTTTGTGATTGATGAATTTAGAATCATCGTGATGAATGATTCTGAATCCTTTTCCTGAAAATTATTAGATACAGCCTAGCGAATTTATTGAAACGATTTAGTGTGATTTCTATCTGGCAATATCTCTGAAAAAACATCCCCGATAAGCCCACTAGAAATATCGAGATTAATCGATGAATTATCAGATACTTCTAGTCCTTATTTATACTCCAATGATTCAGGAATCTTACACAAAGCTAAAGGTCTCGGTCGAAAGGTCTTGTTCGGAAGGTCGAAAGTCAAAAGGCGCCGCGTATGAGCAATTCATTTCAAATCGAATTGGATTCAATGAGAGAAAGGAGAATCGGATGATTGTTGAGAAACTTTTGGAGGAATCAGATAGTACAGAACGGGTAAGACAAATAACGTCAGAATCATGGCACTTAATAATCCCCAGACGATCACCGTAGCCAAAGGACGTTGTACATCAGAACCCAACCCTGTTGCCAACGATGCAGGGAGCAAGCCGAATATCGCTACGATTGCTGTCATGAGAATCGGGCGCAGGCGTTGTTGCGCTCCGGTGAGAATTGCTTCGGTCAAATTCATACCCCCTTCCCGAAGCACGTTAATTCCTCGGACCATCAAAACGCCATCCATAATCGCAATGCCAAATAAGGCACAAAATCCCACACCGGTCGAAACATTGATATGCATATCGCGAAGATAAAGGGCCACCAAGGCACCGATACAGGCAAAGGGAATCCCTGCCAGTACCAAAAAGGCACTGGTTAACGAACGAAACGTCACCACCAACAACATCAATATCAAGCCTGCGGTAATCGGTATCAGAACGAGAAAATGGTTGCGTGCTCGTTCCAGATTCTCGAACATCCCCAGCCATGCGACCCGATACCCCGAGGGAAGCTGCGGTCGGATCACTTCCTCGAATCGTTCTTGTGCTTCTTTGACGAATCCACCCTGATCTCGCCCCACAATATCACATCGCACGGTGATGCGTCGGCGGCTGTTTTCTCGGGCAATGATTGTTTGACCGTCCACCAATTCAATATGAGCGACCTGATAGAGCGGAACGGGCATCCCCGCAGGGGTGTGGACGGGTAATCGTCCAACCGCTAAAGGGGAATTGGCAATATAACGATCGACTTTCACGGCAATATCAAACCGGCGTTCCCCTTCGTACAAGGTCCCAACCGGCTTTCCTCCCAAGGCCACGTTAATCAACTCGGTCACATCCTCGATTCGGACATTATGCCGAGCACAGCGTTGCCGATCGGGTGTAATCACCAATTGAGGTTGAGGCCCCTCTTGCTCGATATTCACATCAACGGCACCGGAAATGGTTCTCACAAGATCAACCGTTTGCCGAGCGAGGTTCAACAAGACTTCAGAATCGGCTCCTGAAAATTCGATTGCTAAATTCGCCGAGGTTCCATTGGTATCTTCTGTTACGCTATCAATAATGGGTTGCGTGAAATTGAAACGGGTGGTCGGAAATTCTTCGCGTAGGCGTTTCCCAATGGCTGCTACCAGTTCGGGCTTAGTGCGATATTGGGTCCATTGTTCGCGGGGTTTCGGACCAATCATAATCTCCAAGCGGCTGGGTGGAAAAGGATCGGTTCCCGAATCGTTGCGGCCTGCTTGCACCGAGATAAACTTCACATCGGGAAATTCTAACACCACTTCGCGAATGCGTCGCCCATACTCGCTTGATTGTTGAAGGGCCGTGCCTTCTGGAAAATTGGCCCGCACCCAGATCACCCCTTCATCCATATATGGCAGAAATTCGATTCCCAGTCTCGGGACGAGTTTGACAATCACGCCTGCCACCAGACAAATCACACCTGCCACAACGATCCAACGGAACCACAGCAACAATCGCAACAGGGTGCCATAGAGAGGACGGACCAAGGACAAGAGGGGGTTTTCCCATTCGGTGTAGCCTTTTCGGAAAATCAAGCTCGCTAATACGGGTACAACAAATAACGAGAAAAGCAACGAACCCAACAAGGAAAACACCATCGTCAGCGCCATAGGTCGGAACAATAGACCCTCGATACTCGAAAGGGAGAGCAGCGGTAAATAGGCCACCATGATAATAAGCACCGCGAAGAAAACGGGCCTTTCGATTTCTTGGGCTGCAGATAAAACGATTCGCGGGATCGAACGGGTATCGTTTTGTTGGCGGGCTTCTCCCAAACGGCGAGCAATGTGTTCGGCCATAATCACTGCCCCATCGACAATGATTCCAAAATCAATGGCACCGACCGACAGTAGACCGATCGGAATATCCGTCAGGTACATCAATATCAAGGCAAAAAGGAGTGAAAAAGGAATGGTTAAAGCCACAAGGGCCGCCATGGCGGGTCGCCCCAAAAATAACAGCAACACCAACACCACCAACGTGATACCCAACAGCACGCTATGACTGACCGTATGTAAGGTGGCATCGACCAAATGTTGCCGATCATAAAAGGGGGCGACTCTAACCCCTGCCGGTAATTCGGTGGCATTCAACTCTTCTACAGCCGTATTGATTTGTGCTAGAACTCGCGAGGGGTTTTCCCCTTTTCGCATCAGCACGATTCCTTCGACACGCTCATCATGATAATCCTTGCTAAAAATGCCAAAGGGAGTGAGATGGTCCAAGTCGACCCCTGCGACATCTCGTAGATAGACAGGGGTTCCCCCGATCGATTTGACGAACGTATTTTCTATGTCCCGCAAAGTCTGTATCGATCCGCTTCCTCGTATGACAAAGGACATGCTGCCCCGTTGCATGACACTGCCACCGGCCGAGGCATTATTCGATTCGATCGCTTCAATGACATCCTTAAGGGATAGACCAAATCGATCGAGATCAGCAGGTCGAAACGTGATGGCAAATTGTTTTTCCAATCCCCCGAAGTTAGAAACCTCGGCCACTCCGGAAGCGCGAAGCAATCGGGGAATGAGAACCCAATCGTTTAATTCCCTTAGTTCCATGAGGTTGTAAGTCCCATCCGAAGCCAACTCGTAGCGATAAACTTCTCCATAAGCGGTGGCCAAAGGTCCTAATTCCGCCTGCGCTTCTTCTGGTAATTCCACTTGGGCTAATTGTTCTTGGACGCGGGAGCGGGCCCAGTAACTTTCTGTTCCTTCCTCAAAGATCAACTGGACTACCGAAAGGCCAAAGATTGTGCGGGAGCGGATCGTCTCCACTTTGGGCACGGTTCGCATTGCAACTTCGATAGGGATCGTCACCTGCCGTTCGACTTCCTCGGGGGCACGCCCTGCATAGACCGTAATAATCTGAACCATTTGGGCAGAAATGTCGGGGTAAGCATCGATGGGCTGTTTGCGGAACGAATATATCCCCCCCCCACCGATTGCTAATACAACTAGCAGCACCAACCAGCGTAACCGGAGTGCGGTTTCTATCAGGGAAGCAATCATGGGTTGCCCCCCCCCTGTTGCAATGCCCGCACTGCCAAGGGCTTGAACAGAATCGCTCCTTTGGCAATGATTTTGGAACCTTCGTTCAGTCCTTCGAGGATTTGAACTTCGTTTCGATAAGGTTCACCAACTTGGACTTCTGTGAACTTCCAAACGTTTTCATCTTCGGCCACGAGAACGTAATCGGCTCGTCCGATGTGAAGAATTGCATCAACGGGGACCAATAAGGATTCGCGAGTATCCGTGCCTAGGCCGATCTCGGCAAACATGCCAGGGCGTAGCTTATCATCGGGATCGTCGATTGTGAAGAGAACCCGTAACGAGCGGCGCTCGGCAGAAAGAACGGGGGCGATACTTTTGACCCGACCAGTGAAAGGTTGCTTGGGTAGGCTAAAGAAACGGGCCACACAGGCTTGACCGATTTGGGCTTGATTCAAACGGCCTTCCGGAACATCGGCCATGACGACATCCAAATCCGAGGTTACACTTTGCAATAATTCCACGCTCAAACCTGCCTGTTGCAAGCGACGAGCTTGGGCGGCCTCCTCCCGTTTGGCCACACGCAAGGCCGTTTCCGCCTGATGGACTTCTTGCCGACCGGTAATCTCCAGTTGGATCAAATTAGCCCGTTCTGCTGTGAGGTCCTTTATCGTATCGGTCCCTGCCTCCACGAGTTTTTCGAGCCGTTTGACCACTTCTCGTTGTGCTTCCAATTTCGTTTTGGTCAGCTTTTGAACTTGTTGCAGTTGGGTCTCGTGAAAGGCAATATCGGCCAGCGCTTTTTGCCAATCGGTATAGGCAGTGAGATTCTCGGGGGAATCGAATTGCCAAAGAATTTCGCCTTTGTCACTGCTGGGACGTAAACTGGCCACGACGCGACCGGTAACAGTGAGTATCGGTTCAGTCAGTGAGGTTTTTCGGACACTCACAACCTGAACTTTTTTATCGAAGGGGCTACCCGGAACCACACGAATTCGCCCGGAACCCAAAATCGTAACGACTTCTTGCGGTGGAGTCACCCGTTCCACCGGTTGGGGGGGGGGCTGCAAAGGGCTTCCCAATAGATAAATCATAAAGGCTACCGTTCCAACCAAGGCGACGAGAAATTGCCCCAAAGACCAAAGCCAACGCCAGCGACCGAAGAACCCTTGCTGCGTTGGCGGTGGTAATGGTGAAGGGGGATTCGTTGGTGTCGTTGGCGGTGGTAATGGAGAGGGGGGATTCGTTAGTGGTGGTGTGTTTGTCATGGTGTCACTTTCTTTCCAAGGGTTGCATTAAACTTGATACCAGCTCGACCCAGATTTGCTCGGCTCTCGATATATAAGCGATAGGTTTCTCGATAATTTCGTTGAGCATCGAGCACATCAATTAAAGGTCGGCCACCTGCTTCATATGCCTTGTTCAAACTTTCGCGGACGTCGTTTGCGAGTTTCAATTGTTCTTCGGCCACGGCTTTGGCATTCGCCTGAACTGTCCGAAGTTCCTGATAGGCTTGCACCACTTCCGAACGGAGTTCCACCAAGGCGGCCTGTAACTCAAACCGTTGTTGCACCGCAACCGACGTGGCCCGATAGATATTTCCTTGATTCCGATCCGAAAATGGCAACGTCATTTCGATCCCGAACCCGTAGGAGTTCGCATCGGGGAAACCGATCGCCTTCTCTTGAAACTGGCGTGTGTAACCCACTTGAGGGGTGATTTCGGGTAATCCCTGTTTGCGTTCCGAAATGATGGCGGCATTCGCCTGAGCTACCTTTCTACGGAGACTTTCGAGATCGGGTCGATTCTGGGTGGCAATCTTCACCGACTCTTCCAAGGTGGGGATTTGAGGGATCGGAATCTCTTCCAGCGAACCGGCCACATCGAAATTCGTGTCCGGCTCGTCGCGCCCCATTAAGGCCCACAAACGAGCTTTGGCTGCAACGAGATTGTTTTCGCTATCACGTACGGCTTGTTCGGCGCGGAGACGATCGAGCCTGATTCTTCCCAACTCAACCTGAGGGCGTCCCCCCCCCCTCAACGGCTTTTCTTGTCAATTCTTCCACTTGTTTGAGGTTGGCGGCATCTTGTTGGGCCAATTGCAAAAGAGATTTTGCTTCGAGTACATCGTAATAGGTTGTCGCGACCTCTTGCACACGTTGACGGATGAGATCGGCAAATTCTGCCTCGCTGACCTTCACCCCCAGCTTAGCCGCTTGGAGAGCTGCTGCCCGTTTCCCGAATAAAAACCAGTCGATGCGGTACGAAACGCCAAGGTCCAACTGCGGAGGGCCGCCTTGCAAATCTTCAGTAAACGGCCGAATTAACGGCATCAATGTTTGACTAATCCCAAAGGTCGGATTCGGACGCAGCGAAGCGGTCAGAGCTTCGCCCTGAGCTTGATTGATCGCCTCGAAACCTGCACGAAGTTTCGGATCGGCCAACAAGGTGGTATTAATCACCTGGTCCAAGGTCAACAGCATGCGTTTCTCTTGCGGTGTCAAAGAGATGTTCTCTTGAGGTGTTAACATCGGGCCGTTTTCTTTCGGTGTGGGAGGCCTTCCGGTATTTGGTTGAGGAAACGGTAGCGACGGGGGCAAAGCCGGTGAATTTCCCTTCTCCTCGACCTCGGGATAATGGGCGGCAAAAACCTCCTTGGAATTCCCATGAGATGTCTCGTGAGAAACACCCTTATCGATCGTTTTCAAAGGGGCATCAATCGTTTTCAAAGGGGTATCAACCGGTTGCTCGCTGGAGGCAGTCGAATCGGCAAGAGGAGCCAATAGCCTAGCCTGTACCGGATATAATCCCTCGGCAGGGATGATCTCTCTCGAGGAACTCGAAGGGAGATGACAACCCGTTCCGAAACCGATTAGCAAGGCCAGCGAAATCGCCCAGCTCCCGTACTTTACCGAGTTGTTCATGACCCCTCCCCTTGGTACTCGATTTCTCTTTTTCGCCTGAGAATCTTTGCAGAGCTTGTATCGGTTATGCCGATTCGTTTAAGAAGTTCCTTTCGTGATTTCAAAAAATTCTTCATCTCGTTCTTTATCTTTTCATCTAAATGATGTTTGGTTGGTTGTCCTGTTTCATCAATTCGGAGCGATCTTCATTTAGTGGTGTTCTCCTTTGTCTTGGGGTCTCTTGCCTGCATTCTCTTTCGAGTCGGTGTTCGCATTTGAGGAAGCATTGACAAGGGTCAGAATTTGATCCCAAATACCGGCTCGACGCCATAAATCGTAGTAATGGCGAACCGTTGAACGATTCGGGAAACCATCGGGCAAGTTTCGCCACCCACATCCTGACGAAAATAAGTGGAGTAACGCATTAACCACTTCCCGCAGGTCAACTTCCCGTTTGCGTCCCCC
>CAZFDX010000822.1:0-1750 GCA_964518325.1 uncultured Alcaligenaceae bacterium
AATCTAAAGAGGGGGGAAATTGCGAACGAGCTTTCCAGCGAGTCCCACCCATTCGGCTATTCCAAACGATCCAATTCACGCAGCCGGCGATCCGCATCGAACGTGGGAACCGGCAGTTCGGAAGCCAATCGAAGGGCATTCTCTTCCGAAAGGTTGGGCAAAGGAGTGGCGGTCCCTCGAAAGATTGGCAGTTTCTTTTTCAAAGCAATGATCACTCGTCGTGTTCGTCCACGGGGGGCATCCGGCCAGCGACCAATCCGTTCATGGAAGTTAAAAAACATGGGCAGCACCTCTTTGATGTATTTCCAATATCCGGGGTTATCGGTTTGGATCACAAATAACCCATCCGCAGAAAGGGAGCGATGCACCAGACTCAAAAAGGCGGGGGTGATCAATCGCTTATGAATTTGCGAGGGATCATAATAGGGTTGCGGATGATAAACATGAATTTCTTTCACAGAATGGGGAACGACCCATTTTTCGAGTAATTCGTACCCCCCCCCTACGGCAAAACGAATGTTTTTGAGTCCCCTCTGGTTGGCCCGTCGCCGAGCGTAACGAATCACCACCGGCAACGTATCGACCCCCAAATGATCAAAATGGGGCCGCGACACCGCAGAAAGAATCGTCGAGCGCCCATTCCCACAGCCAATATCAATCATCACGGGGGCCGATCTTCCAAAAAGCTGTTGCCAATCAAGCGGGCCATCGTTGGGGTAACTTTTCAATGCGGTTTGCGTCCATCGATCGGGGGGGAGTATCTCCCCAGGAAAGGGAACACCAAATTCCCGCTCGATCTTTTTCCCCGAGGGGTGATTCGGATGATCGCTAGATGATGACATACGTTTGACAAACCAAAATGGGGTGATCTCTTTGACAAAATAATAATCGATTATTGCTCGCGTTGTTTCAACAGGTTTCGACCTAGAATCGGGTCTCGTTCGGTAAAGGGGCCTTGACTGGTATCATGGATCAGGCAACGGGTGAACATTTCCATTTTGGCATCGAGATCATCGGCATGGTGCAGAATAAGAACTTCAGGAATCAACGGAAGGCGTGGCGAACCCCATTCTGGTAAGGCCAAATGGCTTAAAAGCATGTGTTCCAACAAGGTGATTAATTCCTTAGAAAGGTCCCCTTGGGCTTGGGCTGCCTCGCGAACCAAATCCCGTCCAAGGATCAAATGACCTAATAATCGTCCGGAGATGGAATAATCAAAAGGTTCCAGTATCTTCGCAGGAGGTTCCAGCTCAACGGCTCGGCCAATTTCGTGCAGAATGGCTCCTGCTACCAAAAGATTCCGATTCAAAGGTGGCCGAAGTAACGGGTACTGCCTGATGTAGCGGTCTGCCAAAAGCAGAACATTTTTAGTAACCGCCAAAGTGTGTTCCAACCATCCCCCCGCATGGATGTAATAATGTCGCGGGGTTGCCGGTAGCTGAAGCAACTTACTCTTATGTTGATTCAACAAAGTCAAAACTAAGCGGCACAGGGGTTCTAAATCGATTTCGAGTTCGGCAAGGTGAACCAATTCCTCGAATAATTGCTCCGGAGCAATCGGCAAAACCTGTTGAAAGTCCGCCTCGGAAAAGCCATCTTCCCGAGCCCGATCCTCGACAGGGCGCATCAACGCGATTTCGAGTTGCAACCCATATTTTTAATGATGATACAGTGTGCCTTTGATTTTGACTAATTTCTCCTCGCCCCAAGAACCTAGACAAAGCTCGAATTGGGGGCTATTTTGCCAGAC
>CAZFDX010000823.1:0-10530 GCA_964518325.1 uncultured Alcaligenaceae bacterium
TTTGGAACAAACTCCCGCCTCGACCTGTGCTTTAATATGAGCTAATTCCGGAAGAGCGACCTTCCCAATCTCAGAATGGCCGTGCAACAGGGAATCCCAAAGGATGCCCCCATCGGCAGCCCCCGTTTTGATCGACATCAAGACTTCTTTCACCGTGCCCAGTTCCACAGGATTTTTGGCTATGAAGGCATCCCATTGTTCGATCTCTTGAAGCCCCTGTTTGGTGAGTTTGCCAATCGCCGTTGCTTGAGTACTGCTGGTCACCAAGCGGAAGTCTTTGCCCAACACCTCTTTCCAAGTGAGCTGGTCAGCAGGCTTCGGATAGTTCGGACGAACAGCTAAAACGGCCGTCATATGGGCCAAGGGGATCGATTGTTCTACATATCCTTCAGAACGGGCTTGTTTGATATAGCTCTCATCGGCAGGGATGAAAACATCTCCCTTGCCCGTGAGCTTGAGTTGTTGCAAGGCCACTTCGGAAGCATCGTATTTAATACGAATTTGGATTCCCGTTTCTTTGCTAAATTCACTGGCTGCCTTTTCAATAACCGGTTCCAAAGCAGGGGCACACAACACGAATAGACCTTCTTCAATGGGGGGGG
Source organism: uncultured Alcaligenaceae bacterium (assembly GCA_964518325.1). Taxonomy (GTDB): domain Bacteria; phylum Planctomycetota; class Planctomycetia; order Gemmatales; family Gemmataceae; genus SKW135. Next base: position 603 of record CAZFDX010000823.1, read on the forward strand.
GATTGTCGTTCAGTTCGTTTTGCGACGATTTGTTGGCAAGGTAAACCAGACCTATTCCCAAAAAGACCGCTAACGAAGCACCAAACAACAGGTAGGGGAGATTCCGTTTCATAGTAAATTGACCAACGTCGGTTGAAATCGGGGACTGTAGAGAAATTGTAATAGAACTCGCCCCAAAAGGAATCAACCACACGGGACAAAGCCCCAGAGAAAAAGGAAAGTTCACGGACTGATCACATAGGTGAAGAAATTGTAAAGGGGGCAACCGATTGGTTCAGGCCGATTCGTTATACTCGGGAGGAACCAAGCCAAATCGAACCCGTAATTTGTTCAAGGTCTTGTGAATCTGATTGCGTGTTTTGGGGTCCACCTCATTCATGGCAGCGGTTTCGAGCGGGGTAAGAATATCTCGTGCGGGTTCGCCTAATAGGCCAATGTTAAAGGCAGCCAAAAGCCGCACGGTCATATCTTTGTCCTCCAATGCACGGGCAAGGGCTTGGGCGACTTCGGGGGAATCTTTGCCGAGAACCACCATCGGACGAATGAGGTTAAAATCTTTCGTAAAGCCGGCCCCCTCGAAGGCATCGATCAAGTTCGGAATAGCCTCTTTCCCCGCTTCCCCCATCAGAAGAAAAGTTTCCGCGATGCGGCGCTTCAAAGCGGGTTCTGCCACCCGCAGGGCCGCCTTGAGCATGGGCATCGCTTCGGGACCAATGGGGCCGGCATCTTCCAGCAATTTCAACACGGCCTTGGTGACATCACTGGTTTTTTCCGAGGCCACCCCACCGAGAGAACCGCGCGTTTTCCGATCGGTCTTACTGCTCAACCGTTTGAGTGTGCTTTGAATATCGATCTTCGAGGCTGCGGTAAAGGTCCGGTTATCCGGCCCGAGAGTGGGCCAAAGATCGGGAAGCACTTGTTTACCGAACGCGGGGATCGCATCTTTGGCAACGATGTCGGCAACGGGGTTATCGGCCTTCTTATCTTCCAGATGTTTCAGGTAAATTTGCAATAAACGCAAATCGGCCGCGTCGCCCAAGCGAACATGCGTCTCGATCGTTTCCACTTGGGCTTCGGGTTTGACCTTTTTCGCGAAGGCACGGGTTTCCGGAACCAATAAATAAAGGGGTTCCGCAGGCATTTTGCTTTCCCAACGGACATCTTCGGTGGGGACCACTTCCAAGTTCCCCTTATAGCCAATTGTGGCCGATTGCCGACGGTGGAAGAAACTTAGAAAAAGCAATTCTGCTAAAACGGCTGGCGCATCGTCATCTTCAGCTGCGAGAAAGCGTTGGGCAGCGGGTTGTAGTTCCTCGGCAGCATCGGGGAGAAATTTTTTAAGCTGGTTGCTTCCCCCCTCATCAAGGCCGGTCATGGCAGTGTTCAACAAGCTGTCGAGAACTGGATCGTTGGTCTTCGCCATTCTTTTTCTCTATAGGTCTTGGTTTTGCCAAGACGAACTTATCTCATACTAAACAAACGATTTCTGGGCAGGCCTACACACCTAAACGTAAATGTTGGCTGGGGGTAATTAAAGCTAAGGGTTGGGCATAGATTGCATTGGCAATGGGTTGTACGAATAATCGCACTAGCACCGCAGGTTTTTGCATGTTGGGCATAGCAGCGCCGCGGAGAAAATTCGCCACATTCGAGTAATCATTCCGACGATCGGCACATTCGATTCGGTTACCCGATTCATCTTCAATGAGAGTGACTTTGTCGTTCACACGTCCGACCTTTTCGGCTCGAACCAAGAAGACGGCCTCTCGGGGAGCGAGCGGGTGTCGCATTTGATCTCGGAAGGCTTCCGTGACGGCTGAGAAATCGGACTCGGCACGCTCGTAGGCAATCGCCAACGCTTCTGCATGATCGATCCCTGCCCGTTGGCTACTTTTCTCCCAAGCAATGCGACGATTCAACCAACCGGGGTAAAGGACTGCTTCTTCCACGAATATGGGTTGATCGTAACTGGGTTGTTCCAAAATTTGGGTCAAGGTTTTGAACGGCCGTGTGGCCATTGCGGGGAACACCTCGCCCGTACTCAGGTCCAACAGGTGGGAAATTTCCAGTCGTTGTTGCCGAGACTCCTCATCGACCCGTTCATACGCCACTTCTAACAAATTAAGCTCGGTGCGAGCGTAGCCCTTTTCTTTCAGGTCCGAAAGGTTCCACTGAATGCCCAGCACATCGCCACTGACCGCATCTGCATCCGACTGCGATTCCCCTTCGGTCAACACACCTTCAAAATAATTCTTGCCGTATTTGTGGATGGCATACAGTTGGCCGATGACTTCCCCACCGTAGACCAACCTTTCTTCATCCGACATGCCTTTTTGTTTACCCAAGGCAATCAATCGTCGCAGGGTATACGCAGCCAAAGGAAGGTGAGATTCGACCAAGGTTTTTCCATAGCGATCAAATTTGTCGAGTCGATCCTTCTCGAACCATTTGCCGCCCGAAACAATTTCGTAGATGATCTTTTCCAGCAGTTCAAAGCCATCGCGTTGGGCGGCTCGATGTTTGTCGTAATCGCGAGTGGGACGTTTCGGCGCAGCGGGGCCAAACTTTTTCCGATCATCCGCTGCCACCTTTTTATCCCGCTTGAGAATCAGGTCTTCGCTGGGTTCTCGGTTGATGAAATCCTCGGGTTTCCGGACATATTTGAGTAGCAGTGCCAAACAATACTTGTCGAATTGATCGGGGATGCGATGTCCCGGCGCGTTACTCCTTGGATAGGGATGCGCCGGATCGATAAAATCGACCGAGATTCGGAACGGCTGCTCCGCAGGGCCTTGGGCTTCGGCAATCAGCCAAGTGCCATCTTGCGAAACGCCCGCTTGGATGAGCTTATCTTGGTTCAATACATCAATCGCCCGATTCCAAACGGCCTCATTTGGGGCCAATTTGCGGACCATCTCTTCAGTCAAGGGAATATTAAGAGGCATCGGCTCCTCTGGAAGTCTCACGCAGTTGCAACGGCCTTACCAAATTCTTTTTATACGAACGATTGACCAAATGACGAGAGTTCCCCCAAAATACCTTGTTCAAAAAAGATAGAGGTCGGTCAACTTTGCCTATAAGCATTTTTGTGCGAGTCTGAATCTTTGTCGGACCTTACCTTCAAGAGAACGATCAACTGCTCCAATCTTGGGATGGGCTACAAGCACGGGAAGGCACAGTTCTTGACTTCAAAATCAGTCCGACACTCTGTTTCATTATAATCTTGAAATCTTTGAAAAAATACCTAGCTGAGACGAATTAAGTTATTTGAAACCATCACTTAAACTCAGATTCTAATCCGTTACTTAAGTACTGTCAGAGAAGAAAGATCGGATTTACTTCAGGGTAACCTAATCATTCAAGACAGATTGTTCCATATCCCCTGATTTCAATAGGGAACAGAATTCAACCCGATGAGAAACGATTTTGGGTTGGCGGTTAGAAAACTGGATTTTGCTAATCTAGTTGCTAGGAGATTATTGTCGATAGGTACAAAGAGATTATCGGATTGTTGAGTGGAAGAGATTTCTTGATGTGAAATCATAAGGTTTGTAAGTTCATTGTCCAATAATCATAAATAGGGAGTAATGAGTTGGCAAACTGAGACCTATCAAATCGAGTATGTACGAGATGAAGAATGATGTGAAGAGAAAGAATCTGCTAGACGAGATTGTGAGATAATAGAAGCAAAAATTGCCAAAAACTCTGAGGATATCCGTTACACATTTGGATTAAACACTTACAATCTACTTACAATCTAGAAAAGTGGATACCCATCTGCAAAACGGATTGTCCTATGAAGAATGAAGAAAAAAATGTGAATCTAGAAAACCCAGAGCATAACTACTTGACCGATCAGGCGTTGATACAGTCGTTTCTAGCAGGTGATCAAGAGGCTGCGACTTTGCTTTACCAACGGTACGCAGATCCACTTCGTGCAATTGCCATACGGCAAAGTGCAACGGTCTTGGGAACCCGAGTAGACCCTGATGACATCGTGCAATCAGTGTTTCGGACTTTTTTCCGACGTTTGTCATCTGAGACATACAACGCACCCGATGGGGATAATCTTTGGAGATTATTTTTCGTAATTGCATTGAATAAGATTCGCAATATCGCAATCTACCATAAGGCTTTGAAGAGAGATGTACGTCAGACCGTCCCACTTGGGGAGATACCGATTGCATCAAAACGAAATGAGACGGACGAACAGTTGGCCTTAAGTGATTTAGAAAAGATTATCAGCGAAATTTTAGGAGAGCTTCCGGAATCCTCACAACAAATAATCCGTTTGAGGATCGAGGGACACGCTGTTCAAGATATTGCAACGGCAACGGGTCGAGCCAAAAGGTCAGTGGAAAGAGTTTTACAACAATTTAGAAATCAATTAAAGGCACAATTCGATGAAAACATCCAAAATTGATTCTCATCAAATTCAAACTTGGCATGATATTGAAAGAGTGATTCTAGCTTTTGAACTTTCCTATAAAAAAAATGGTGGGGCGGATCCCAAAAATTTTGCCCCTTCTCCTGATGATCCACTTTATTTACCTGTAGTACAGGAATTGATCCGAGTTGATTTAGAATTGGCTTGGGAGCATGGTGAACAGAAATTTCTCGAAGAGTATAGAAGTTCATTCCCAATATTATTTAGTTCACCAGATACGCTCAAAGAGATTGCATTTGAAGAGTATCGACTTCGGATTCATCATGGTTATCATGTTAAGCCTGATGAATATATCCAACGATTTCAGATTGATGTTTCGGGTTGGTCAAATCTTGATGAATCTCCAGATTGCCAATTAGGTGAAGAATATCAAACTGATTTAGTCTCTCAAGTTCCATTAGTATTGCCCAGTGAATTTTTGAGCCAAGCGACAATCGTAGCCCCAATAAAATCAGCCTCTAGAGAACAACCTTTTCGATATCCCAAAGTCGGAGAAAACCTATTGGGGTTTAAGATTATCCGAGAATTGGGGAAAGGTGCATTTGCTCAAGTTTATCTCGCGGAGCAACCGGAACTAGCCGATCGACTTGTGGTTCTCAAGATTGCCCCACAATTCTCAAATGAATCTGAAAATTTGGCTCGATTACAACATACTAATATCGTTCCTATTTACTCCGTGCATCAGTTTAGTGAAGGCCAAGTTGTTTGTATGCCTTATTTTGGGAGTACAACACTAGCAACTATTCTAAAACAGATTCAGAAGAGAACGAATCATTCGCTCTCGGGCGCTGATATTGTCAGTACACTTAATCAAAATCGCTCGCAAAAAACCTACACAAACGATCATTCATCGTCTTATATCAGTGGGGATAACCCTTCGATTATTCCCGAACCAGTTCATTCAAGATTACTTGTAACGCTCGAAAACAAATCACCTATTGAAGTAGTCATATGGCTTGGAATCCAATTAGCTAATGGCCTTGATCATGCTCATCAACGAGGAATCATACATAGGGACCTTAAGCCTGCTAATATTCTGATTGCCGATGATGGAACACCCATGTTGTTGGACTTCAATCTATCAATACAGAAGCAATCTCCTGATATACAGTTAATTGGTGGTACCCCCTATTATATGTCACCCGAACAACTCCAAACTCTTAAGGAAACCTTTGATACCAAAGGATCCTATCGGGTTGATCAGAGAAGTGATATATACTCTTTGGGCCTCATTCTTTACGAATTACTGGTAGGTCAGATCTGCTTTGTTTCTTTGGATCGACCCCAGATAGAACGAATCCGAATTTTAATTGAAGAACGATCTAAACGTCTCCCTTCGATTCGAGAACTCAATCCCAAAGTATCACCGGCTTTAGAAGCAATCATAGCAAAGTGTTTAGAACCTCGGCCTGAAGATCGCTATCAATATGCTTATCAACTTCGAGAAGACCTTGAACGTCAATTGATTAATTTACCTTTAAAGCATCTTCGTGAACCCTCTTTGAAAGAACGATTCCAAAAATTTACTCGCCGCAACACTTGGATCAAATCTTATATTATCCTTTTTACGACCAGTTTAATTTTGTTATCTTTTGTTGGGATTGTAATCCAACAAACCTTGCAACAACGAGATGCCTATCGTTTGGCAGTAGCAGAGGGAGATTTTTTAAATTCTTATCAAGAATTGCGATTTTCTCTTACAAGTCTCGATCGAAATCGATTAGAATTGGCCATTCAAGATGCAAAGAAAACCTTGCATCGGTATAGTTTGCCCGGTGGAAATTCCCAGAGAGAACAACCCGTCATTCCACTCTCGACTTTTCCATCCCCAGTCTTAAAGAATTATTTATGTGATTTGTACTTGCTTCTTGCTGCTGCCGAAAAACAACTGAGCCCGAGCGATTCAACTACACGTTCGGAAGAATGGTTGAAACTTGCCTATGCTTATAGTGAATCATCACAAAGAAAACAAATTATCAATGAGTTTCATAGGCTGTTGCTAAATCCTAAAGAGAAATTAAACATTCCCGTCGACGACGAAGGGCAAGAAGCATTGTTAGTATTCGCTGCGAGAGAACGACCTCGTGATCTTCTCGATCGACTGAAGCAAGTTCCCACTCCTCAAATGAAAACCATCCATTGGGTAGCCAAAGCGAACGCTCACGTCCTTTTAGGAGAACATACTCAGGCGGTATCCAGTTATAGCACAGCACTTGCAATGAATGGAAAACCCAACGCCGAGTTGTTTGTTGCTCGAGGTTGTTCTTATCTGGCGTTGAATGAACCTAAGTCAGCTCTTGAAGATTTCAATGCAGCTCTAGAAATTGTTCCTAATCACCCAGTTATTTTATTGGACCGTGCTTTAGCTTATCGGGATTTGAAGAAATATTCTGAGAGCATTTCGGATTTAAATCACGTAATTGAGTTATGGCCTTCTCATACCCGGTCTTACTTAATTCGCAGTGAGCTATATGCTTTGCAAGGCGAACACCAATTAGCTCAGAAAGATCGAGAAAAAGCCCTCACGACCGAGACCCAAGACCCCGTTAGTCTTTTAGCAAGAGGGGCGGCTTATCTTCGGATGGGACAATCTCAGAAAGCTCTCAAAGATTTTGATGCGGTCTTAAAAAATGAACCGAAATCACGAGAGGCGAAATTGAACAAAGCAGCTATTCTAGCAGATGAATTAGGGGAACTCGACTCAGCTGTTGCGATTCTTACCGAGCTGATTGAAGATCATCCCGAATGTGTTGAGGCCATCGCCGGTCGAGGGGTTTACCGAGCCAGACTCAAACTTCGAGAATTAGCTCATCAAGATGCTCAATTAGCCCTTCAGATTTCTGCTAAACCTTTTATTCGGTATCAGGTTGCTGGGATTTATGCCCTGACCTCAAACCAAAACTCTGATGATAGCATTATAGCAATCCATTTACTAGCCAGTTCATTGCAAGACCGTATCGGACTCCAGTATATAGATCGTGATCCAGACCTTCAGAACCTACAAAAACACCCCAAATTTCTCAAGCTTATTCAGGCTGCTAAACAACTCCAAGAACTCCAACAATTTTCTCCAAAGTAATTCCAATGGCCTAATAGGTCACAATTTGAAGTATTGAAACAAAAATAAATTTTTTGGCGGAAATCATCTTGTCTTTTGCTTATCATAAATTGATCTCATATCGCCTAAATTATGCCCATGGAAAAATCTGTGATCGAGGAGTATTTTCATGTCAACAACTTTTCTTAAACTTGAGGAACTAGAAGGCCTTACACTTCCTGCAAGTTTTGGAATCCCTTGGTCAGATACAAACCTGACCTTGAGTTTTGCTCCCGATGGAACAAGTATTTCTCATTCGCAATCCAATCTGTTTTCCTCACTGAATCAATTCCAATCAACCGAGGTTTGGCAAGCTGAGATTCTTCTGGCCTACCAAACTTGGCTACAACATACCAATCTGAATCTTACTGTTGTATCCGATTCGGGCGCTTCTATGGGGGCCGTTGGCCATTGGCAGAATGACCCGAGATTTGGTGATATTCGCATATTTGGAACGAATCTCCATTCCAACGTATTGGCGATTGGGACTCCTCCTGATCCGGGACTTGCTGGGACTCGGGCTGGAGATGTCATCATCAATACCGCTCATCGATTTAATACCTCAACCTATGACCTGTATTCCCTCATGTTACATGAAGCGGGACACTCCTTGGGAATTGGAAATAGTAGTGACCCCAACTCCGTTATGTTGACTCAATTTGCTGGGAAGCGTTCGGTCCTTTCTCCTTCTGATATTCAAGCTATCCAATCTCTCTACGGTCCACGTAGTCCAGATATTTTTGAAGGTACTAATGGAAATAACCGGTTCAGTTGGGCTTACGACATTGGCGCCTTATCTAGATCAATTCCAAATGGGGTTGAATTGATTTATGGAGATTTGACCACTCACCATGATGTGGATTTCTATTCTTTCCTATCCTCTGGAGGTTCAAATGATCAAAACTTAACCGTCAAGCTACAAACGCGGGGGTTCAGTTTGGCTTCTGCTAAACTAACAGTTTTTGAACAAAACTCTGACGGGTCTCTTTCGGAAGTTGGTAATGCCAAAATGAATCCAGATTCCGTCACGGGGGATGAAATTTCTGTAACCTTTGATAGTAACGATGATCAGGAACCTCGCAGATTCTTCATTCGCGTTGAAAAATCGGATGATGCCAAGATTTCGATAGGTCGATACGCTCTGGCTATCGCCTTTGAAAATGATGATGATGATGATGATGATGATGATGATGATGGGAATTTTTCTGAACAGGACCTAACTAAAATTTGGCAATCGGGGCGACCTATTCGAGTTAATGGAGATAATAACCAAAACAACACTCGCCGAAGTGCTACTATTCTTAGCCCACAAAACATCAGTCAATCTGGACAACGAACTCGATCTGAAATCATCGCACATCTCGACTTGCGAGATCGTGATTTCTACCGGGTTCAATCTCCCGCGGGCGTGGGTCCACGAGTTTTAACAGTTAATGTTCAAAGCCTTGATCTGGATATGGCTTTACCAGTCATTCGGGTTTATGATTCTGCCAATCGACCTCTTAGCTCCATTCCATTAGTTGCGGGTTCATCAAACCAGACTCTCCAAGTGACTAACCTTAATCCAAGTGAGAATTATTTTATTGAGGTATTTGGCTCGGCTGGAAATTATCGCTTGACCGTTGATTTTGGATTAACCGAGACTGAACTGGTGACTTTAGCCGATGGAGAACTTCCCATGGCTGTCACGAAAACCGATACTCTCTACATCGCTCAAGCTCAGATGATGCATCTGAATTTTTTAGCCGATGCTGTTTCTGCTCCTAATGGTGCAGGGGTTCAAATCACCATCCGTGATTCTCACGGTAACATCGTTCATACTCTGTTTTCTCCTGTAGGACAAATGGTCAGTGCTGATGGAATTTTGTTCCGTGCGGGGGAATATCAAATTGAATATGTTGTGGTTCGACCCAATAACTGGAATGGCCCTTTAAGGATGCTAATTCGTGGAAATCGAACAGACGATCCGATTGGAGTTCAACCCACTGACCCGACTTTTGCACCCATCTATTTGAACCCGTTACCTCCCCCGCAATCAACTCCCAACCCTTCAACGGGTCTCCAAACTTCCTCCCCAGAAACGACATATTATCCTTATCTTTATCCAAATGGAATTTTGAGTTTCAATCCCTTTTATTGGGTTTCTATTTTATCTAAATAATTAATGAGATTGACTTCCAGTTTGTTAAATAGGGACCGGGGGATAGTTTCCTTTTCTCAAGGCTCCTGTCGGGATGAGGATTGAATTGCCTTGTTTGATCGATTAGAATGAATTCCACCTTGATTTGTGGGGGTCCTCATGGCCTACTCTGCTACAGAATTGATGATCTGCTGTGCGGCACGCGCTTTACAGGATGGTTGGATGGTGGCGGTGGGTACAGGGG
>CAZFDX010000824.1:0-4249 GCA_964518325.1 uncultured Alcaligenaceae bacterium
GTGAGCCTGCAACACGAAAGGTTGCAGCAGCTGTGGGTTCCGATGAAGATACGCCCCCGCTGGGAGAAAATTCAAAAGGCGCTGCATCTTTTCTGCAACGATTTGACCGAGGGACTTTATGCCGATTCCCTGAAATCGCTCTCGTGGTTGCGCAAGGAACTTCAAGCCTGGGATACCGAGCAACAACAAGGCAAAGCGCTCGATACCGAGATAGAAGAAGCCGCCCAAAAACTCGCAGAACTGGTCGAAAAACATAAAAGGGTACCGCTTCCCAAAATCGTTGAAATTCTGGGAGAATATCAACGAATTTCGCAAGGGTGGTCGTCTCTGGAACGAGGGGCCACCGTTTGGTATTTTCAGGAACAATTATCGCGGGCCGAAAAAGAATTGGCCGAGAACCCACGAAATTTGACCAGTTTGAATGACGCAGTTCAAACCCTTCGCCTGCTTTGCGACCTATGCCAATATCGTTTGGAAACCCCCGTTTACCTTGAGCATTGGTCTCGGATACTCGCACAGATCAACCAAGGGAACGCCAAAAAGGTAGCCCCGAAATGGATCGAGGAATGGAGATTATTCCGCGTGGGGGTCGGTCGGTATACTCAATGGAAAAAAATTCTGGATCAAACCGAGGGCTGGCTTCGGGGGCAGGAAAAATGGAATCCCCCTTGGCGGGACGATCTGAAGAAGTGGCGGGCCAGTTTTAGAGGCTACGAAGAAATCCCCCTTGATCCCGAAACGGCCCTAGGACTTTTCGGAGAGATACTCCCTCAAACCACCCCAGCCGAGGCCGAGCTATTATTGAGTCTGAGCGAAAGTTTACCCCTCAAAGAGAGCGATCTGCAAGCTCTACGGGGGGCCTGTCGAAAACTCGCGGAAGTGGCTCAAAACCCCGATCCGGCAGCCCTGAAAATCGGCCTTGCCAAAATCAATCAGATGTATGATCTCGCCGGCCAAAACTGGGAAAAGATTCTTGAAAGAAGCCGTCCCCGAGCGGGCTTCCCGACTCCCTTTTGGTTGAACCAGACCGAACAAATCATTCAAGAAATCGACGAACTGCAACAACAAATTTCTCAAGCCCAGCAACTTTGGCAACGGGACCGCGCCTGTCAGCGTCTGCAGGATGACCCAAGTCCCACCCAACGACCGATCCTCGAAATTCTTCAGAAATGGCAACGCCTCACAGAGCGGGTCGCAGGAATTGCTCAAACTTTACAAGCGTTCGATTCCGGATTGGCCGACCAGACCAAGCAACTTGCGCAAGGATTACAAACTGCTTTGCAGTGTACGCAACAAACACAAGATGAACAATCTCGCTCGGTGCGACGTGAGCTGCTGAAAAAATGGCCGCAACAGATCGAGAAATTCCCTGCTCAACCCGAGGCCAAGCTCCCTGCTTCGGTAGAAGCCTTGGGAGAAAGCCTTTGGACGATCCAGACGAAAATTCTCGCTTGTCAAAAGGCCCATCAGGAAAAGAAAGGGGCCGAAGCCGCCGTGTTGTGGCGAGAGGTCGAAAGCGGGGCCTATCGATCGTCTTCGCTGGTGGGTTCAGGGGGCGAGTGAGGTTCCCGAGGCGAAGTGATTTTATCTTCAATCACCCGACACACCACACATTTCAGATAACGGCTTTCCTCGGCATGAGCTAAATAGGGGTGATCGCCCCCCGCACCGGAAATTTTGAGAATTTGCACAGGACGATTGGCTTGCCATGCCGCCCGTCGAACCACATCCAAAAACATTTCTTCGCTGACCAACCCCGTGCAAGAACAGGTGACAAAAATCCCCCCTGCCTTCACTGCCTGTAAGGAAAGGCGGTTCATGTCGAGATATTTTTTCAAGGCCAAGGGCAACGATTCGCGGTCACGGGTCATCTTCGCGGGATCGAGTACCACCACATCCCAACGCCGACCCAACGGGAGAATATCCCGAAGCCAAGCGAAAATATCGGCCTGCGTGAATTTGATTTCGACCCCATTGAGACGGGCATTTTGTTTTGCCAGCTCGATGGCTTGCTCATCGAGATCGACCCCTTGAACTTCTGTGGCCCCGAGTACTTTGGCACTGACGGCAAAGCCCCCCGTATTGCAACACAGATCGAGCAGCGACTTCCCTTGTGCCAACTGAGCTACAAATTGACGATTATCACGCTGATCGACAAAGAAACCGGTTTTATGTTTACTCCCCGGCGCGACCCGAAATTTGACTCCGTTTTCGCTAATCACATTGGGGGTGGGTAAAGGTTGGGGGTAACAATCAAACGATTCTTGTTTGGCCACATGTTCTTCGGCAAACCAGTAAAACTGGGAATGAGGATAAAGCTCGGCGAAGATCGTGCGGATCACCTCGCGGAATTTGAACATCCCTGCCGAGAAAAATTCGATCACAATCGTTTCGCCAAACCGATCGACCACAAGGCCACTCAGGCCATCCCCTTCGGAATGAATCAAGCGATAAGCATTCGTGATTTTGTCGAGTTGCAGCCAATCCCTTCGCAAAGCCACCGCCCGTGAGATGGACCGGCGAAAAAATTCTTCGTCGATGGCTTCTGTGGGGTCCGCCGTCAAAATCCGCAAGGCAATCCGAGAATGGCCGTTGTAAAATCCCCGACCGACGAAGCTCCCCGTGCGGTCCACGACGTCGACAACGCTCCCCGGCGGAATACGCGGGGGACGATCGACCATTTTTTGAAAAATCCACGGGTGCCAGTTTTTCCGTTCGGTCCGCAGACGAACAACCGGTAATTCAGAGGGGTTACTCATGCCCTTATCTTATGAGTCCCCCAAAGGAAATCGAAGCGAAGTTTCGGCAGAATCAACAGCCTGTGCCTAACAGAATGGAGGAACCATCAACTTCTATCAAGATTCGGATATAAGTTCCGAAGACGAGTTGCCCCCCCTGATTGTTATCCTGAGAAGCTCCACGAATTATGCTGATATGCCGATTCTATCCCCTTCCCAAAAGAGAATTGGTTTTCTTTAGTCGGTCGAACTCCTAAAATAATGAAAAATAACTCCCCGCCCGAGACTCATTAGGGTTTCTCTCCATGCCGAATCCAACCCGTTATTTTGCACTTTTTGCGTTTGGAATTTTATCCACCTTGGGCCGTCCTTGTTACGGGCAGACCGTGGAATATGCCCGCGATGTGCGGCCGATTTTATCCCAACATTGTTTCAAATGTCACGGTCCGGATGAAAGCCAACGGAAAGGTGGGCTGCGTCTGGATGTTCGCGAAGCCGCTTTGAAAGGTGGAAAATCGGGGGTTCCTTCGATTGTGCCGAAACAGGTCGAGCAAAGCGAAATCATCAAGCGGATCGATTCCCACGATAAGACCGAAGTGATGCCCCCCCCCGCTGCGAAACTCGATCTCACCGAGGCACAAAAAAACATTTTGAAAAACTGGATCAAACAAGGGGCAGAATATCAACAGCATTGGGCCTTTATCCTTCCAGAAAAGAAGGAACTCGACAAAGGTTTATTGCAAGACCCTTGGGTTCGTAACCCGATCGATGCTTTTATCCTGAAGGAACTCCGCAAACGAGACCTGAAACCCTCTCAGGAAGCCGATCGATATACGTTGATTCGTCGCGTTTATCTCGATCTGATTGGCTTGCCCCCCACTCCAGAAGAGGCCGATGCCTTTGTCAAAGATACCGACCCACGAGCGTATGAGAAAGTGGTCGATCGGCTGTTGGCCTCGCCCCAATATGGAGAACGCTGGGCCAGAAAATGGTTAGATTTAGCCCGCTATGCCGATACCAACGGTTACGAGAAAGATCGTCCCCGATCGATCTGGCCTTATCGCGATTGGGTCATCAAAGCATTGAACAACGACATGCCGTTTGATCAATTCACCATCGAGCAAATTGCCGGCGACCTATTGCCTGCCAGCAGCGAATCCCAAAAAGTCGCCACGGGGTTCCACCGCAATACGATGTTGAACGAAGAAGGAGGCTCGGACCCGCGTGAGTTTCGTTGGCATGCGATCAATGATCGGGTGGCGACAACGGGAACCGTTTGGTTGGGTTTAACCGTTAACTGTGCCCAATGCCATACGCATAAATATGATCCGATTAGTCATCGCGAGTATTACCAACTCTTCTCGTATTTGAATAATTGCGACGAAATCACCATGCCCGTAAAAACACCCGAGATCGAAGCTCGTCGAGCGGAAATTCTCAAAAAAGTCGCGGAATTAAAGGCCTCCTTAGCGAAGCAATTCCCCGCCGATCCCGAGGCCGATCCCAAAAAC
>CAZFDX010000825.1:0-3600 GCA_964518325.1 uncultured Alcaligenaceae bacterium
CTATATATACACATAGTAGATCGTCGGCAGCGTTCGATGTCTATAAGAGAAAGGGATTGCATGTAGTCAATCCCTTCGACCTTCGAGATGGCATCCTCGATAATGTCGGTCACATCATTATCCATAATTTCGGGGGCCGACGCTTCACGATTGGTCGTTACCGAAACAACAGGAAAATCCAATTCGGGGAATTGAGAAACCCCCAGATCGATATAGCTGAGGTAGCCAAAAATGAGCATAGCCCCTGCGAGGACTACGGCAAAAACCGGATTGCGAATGGCTAAGTCAGAGAGATAGAACTTCATATTCTTGTGGAAAAGTGTCGAAACAATCAGGGGTGAGGCCTCCCGCGTGAGTGGCCGGCCATTCACTCAGGAGAGCCTCACTCGATGATTCATCGGTAGTGTCTCAATTGGGGCCTTGACTCAGTTCTCGTTGGGCAAAACCTCACTTGATTATTAGTCGGTAGAACTTCATTCGACTATCACTCAGGAGAGCCTCACTCGATGATTCGTTGTTAGAGCCTCACTCAATGCCTTGCATGGGGTCATCGCTTGGGGCTTCTCTTAGGTCTTTTTTGAGAAGGCCTATTTCTTGTATTTTGCGATAGCTCGTTGAACGGCTGCCCCGAGATCGGCAGGGGTTTCCGCCACCTCGATATTGGCCGCCTTGAGGGCTTTGATTTTATCTTCCGCCGAACCACTACCACCGGAGATAATTGCACCAGCATGCCCCATACGACGGCCCGGAGGGGCGGTCCGACCGGCAATAAATGCTGCGACGGGTTTCTTGACATTTTTAGCGATATACTCAGCCGCTCGTTCTTCTGCGGTCCCACCGATTTCGCCAATCATTAGGATGGCTTCGGTGTTCGGGTCATTTTGGAATAATTCCAGCAGTTGAATTTGGTTTGTTCCAATAATCGGGTCCCCTCCGATTCCTACGCAAGTGCTTTGCCCCATTCCTAATGCACTGAGCTGGAAGACGGCCTCATACGTCAGGGTGCCCGATCGGCTAATGACGCCGACCTTTCCGGGTTTATGGATATACCCCGGCATAATACCAATCTTACATTCCCCCGGAGTGATAATACCGGGGCAGTTGGGGCCGATGAGTCGCACATGGGGTTTGCTGGCCAAGAAGTTTTTCACCCGCGCCATATCCAGTACCGGAATCCCTTCGGTGATGGCCACAATCACTTCAATTCCGGCATCGGCTGCTTCCATGATGGCATCGGCGGCAGCAGGGGGGGGGACAAAAATCATACTGGCGTTGGCACCTTCTTTAGCCACGGCCTCGGCTACGGTATTGAATAGCGTGAAACCTTCTTTGGTACCGCCACCTTTACCGGGCGAAATCGCCCCGACCATTTGCGTGCCATATTCACGACATTGAATCGCATGAAAGGTGCCCGCTTTGCCTAGCCCCTGACAGATGACTCGTGTTTGTTTGCCAACCAGAATGCTCATCTTCCACCCTTTTATAGAAATACAAAACCACACTTTTAAACTTATCTTCGTGAGGGAATTTTATGACGACCCCCTCCCTTTACCAGTAAATTTCTTGGGAATCTCCTGAGCTTTTGAAGCCTGCCTAAAGCCGTTCTTGAAACCTAACTCCTTGGCAACCGCTACGGAGGATGAATCAACCGAAACTCGTTCAGGAGGGTTGGAGAAGGAGGGAATGAATCAGCAGAAATTTTTTCAGGGGAGTGATAAAAGGGGGGGGGAATCAATTTTGGGAATTAGGACACTATGTCATTTCCTTCGCTTGCGTGGGGAATAACTCATGAAAGAACGAATGGGGCAGCTCTCTGGGGAATCTCACAACTGGGGCTAAACCGAATGACTTTGGTTCATATCATAAAAGGGTAAGAAAGACCCGATCTTTTATGTTTCGTGACGGTGAATTATGAGTATTGATAAAGAACTAAAGGATGCACGCGAGCGAATGGAGAAAGCGCTGGACGTGCTGAAAAACGAACTTCGTGGTTTGCGAACCGGTCGAGCTACCCCTGCATTACTCGATGCCATTCGGGTCGATTATTATGGCTCGCCGACACCCATTAAACAAATTGCCACCGTTTCCACCCCCGATTCGCAATCGCTGATGATTAAGCCATTCAATGCTCCTGACCTGAAGGAGATTGAAAAGGCGATTCGTTCCAGCGACCTTGGCTTGGCCCCCGATAATGATGGTAAAGTCATCCGCCTGAAAATCCCACCGATGTCGGGGGATCAGCGAACCAAACTCTCGAAAAAAGTGAAGGAACTCGCCGAAGCCGCCAAAGTTTCTTGCCGAAACATCCGTCGCGATAGCAACAAACATCTCGAAGCCGCAGAGAAGGAGGGTAAACTCACGGAAGATGATGTGAAAACCGGCAAAGAGAAAATTCAAGACCTGCTGAAAAATTACGAGAATCAAATCGATTCGACTGCCGCTGCCAAGACCAAAGAGATTAACGAAACCTAATCGATTCCTTCGGGCTTGTGGCCTAGGAATATCCCTTTCAGAATTCAAGTATCCACTCTAATCTCATTCCCACAAGGAATTCCTAAACCACCTCAGCCGATCGAATTTTTATTTTTTTATTCCTTGGTTTTCTGAGCTACTTCATGGATCATTCTGCTGAAACTTCGTCTCGCCCACATGGGATTCATCCTCCGGATCAGTCTGCGACGCATCCTTCCGATCAATCGGTGACTCATCGTCCCGATCCGAATGCGATTCACTCTCCCAATCGGACTGCGATTCAGTCTCCCGATCGGTTTGATGTCGATGCCCTTCGTGGGATCGTGTGCCTGTCTTTAGCATCGGTCCATTTTTTTCAAATGGCCCTGCGAGAGCGGGCGATTCGCTTTGTTGGGGAATGGATCGATTATGCGGTATGGAATCTCCGTTTTGGGGTCGAAAGTTTTCTGGTGCTGGCGGGTTTACTGTTGGCGCACAATCTTCGTCCGCGTGCGGGAGAAAGTATCTCGGTCAGGGCATATCTGATCCGTCGGTTTTTTCGTCTGGTGATCCCCTATTGGGTGGCCGTGATGCTCGCGACTGCCAACCTCTGGTTACCGTATTTTTCAGGGCGAACCTTTGATCTGAATGGTGCCCACTCAAAGGCCGATTACTTTCTGTGGAGTTGGCCGGCAGATACAGGGCATTCCGAAACCAGAAATGATAATCCTTTGCCCCCCCCCACTGCCAAGATGATGCTGGTCTGGATGAGCTTTACCGAAGACTTTTTCCAAATCGGTAGCGCGGCTCCGGGCTATTGGTCGATGGTCACTCTCGAACAATTTTATCTCTTGTGGTTAACGATCTTTGCCCTTTCTGCTTGGTTTTTCCGTGGGACCGGCAACGGCGATGCCGAACGAGTGATGAGGGTGATGTCGCTGCGCACTGTTTTAGCGGGAGTGGCAGCGGGTTTGGGGATATGTTATCTGGGCAGTCTCGTGGTGGAGGAAACGGAGCCGGAGTCCAATTACCCTCTGTTGTTAAATGAGCCGTTCAAAATTCCGTGCGTTTGGTTTTTCTTTGCCCTAGTGAGGGCGGTCTAGTGTGGTCGCTGGAACCAATTGTCCCACTTGTGGTTTTTGTTCTGTT
>CAZFDX010000826.1:0-5751 GCA_964518325.1 uncultured Alcaligenaceae bacterium
GGGAATGGGAATGGGCATGGGTATGGGAATGGGCATGGGAATGGGTATGGGCATGGGTATGGCCATGGAAAACAATATGGGGATGGGTAAGGGAGATCGAATTGCCGATGGCAACTTGAAGAATGCCCCTTCCAAACTCAATGATGTTCGTGGCGATGGTGCCTTCATCAACCTCCCGCCCAAACAACGAGAGATGATTCAACAAGCTCTCACAGGAGCACTCCCACCCGAATTCGCCGGAGCGATTCGACAGTATTACATGAACTTGAATAGCAAGAAACCGGCCGTCACTCCGGGCCTCAAAGACTAGTCCTTATTTCCACCGGACAAGGGCCTTGTGAATTGTCTGAAATTCTCTCAGCATTCACAAGGTCTCATTCTCATCCTTTTCTTAGCATTCATCCAGCGAATAATCCCCTATCCGATCCCAAGCAAAATGCCCTTTTATCTTCGGCGCTCACATTGCTTTAACGAATATCAATATGTGGATGCGATCAACCCCAGAATCCCCCTGTCGTGATAAGGCCGAACGGGTTCGCATCGGAACAAAATCAAAAAGATCGTTAGAACAATCCCGCCTCACGTCTCGCCAAGGATCATTCCAATCATTCCAAGATCGAAACGCGAGGGTCAACCCGAGAAAACATTGTGACTCGTCACTCGTGAAGGAGTGTCTTCGATTTTTCCTTCGCTTGTTCAGCTCAAGCAGACGACGAACCGACAGCGGTCGGCAATGTCGGGTGTATTATTTTCCAGATGCAATCGGGCGGGGTAATTTCAAATGCAATCGGTCCCAGTTCGGGGCATTTCATCGACAAACACGGGGCGTCAAAAAATTAAAAAATTGGTGACGAATAGGCTTGATTCCCAACTAAAATCGGTTAAAATCCGAGAAATTTGGTGTGAGTAGGTTGTGTTGTCGTTTCAAGAAAGAACGCAACCCTTTTACAAACAAAACCAAATTTGTGTTTCACTCCTCACCATTGGAATGAGGGGTGATTCTAATTGTTCCATCGTTTGCGTATTCCTAATATGCCCAGCTAACGTCGCCGAGGAATGGGATGGAAAGGCTGCCCTTACCAATACTTGTTCTCAATACCACAATCTTCGGGATTGTCGGCCTTTTGATTCCCTGCTTCACACTTGCATTCGTTCAGCCGCATCAATCAACAAAAGGAAACGCACTCGCTTTAATTCCCTGACAACATGAAATGGCAAAGGAGAATGTCCCATGCTCGGTGGTCGTAAAAAAGGTGATCCGCGTGTCAAACGTGCGCTCGATGAGCTTCGCTATAAGTACACAGTGAATAGTAGTGGTGATTATGAACTCATCTTCGAGCTTGACGACGATCGAACCCAAAAAGCATTCGTGAACTCGAATACCGAAACGTTCTGCGAAGTGGAAATCCGTGAAGTTTGGTCCGTTGGTTTCATTGCAGACGGAATGCCGATGAGCAAATTAGCGAACTTCCTCCTACTCGATAACGGTCGGGTGAAAATCGGGAGTTGGCGAATTGCCAAGTTGTCGGGTGGTAAAGTGGCGATCATTTATGGTGCCCAAGTCTCGGCAGATGCCGACGCAGAAACGTTGCGCGCTTGCTTGAACATTGTCTCGAACAAAGCAGACGAGCTAGAAAACGCCTTAGGCGACGGCCAAGACATTCTCTAAAACAATCGGGCTTTACGAAGATCATTTTAAGCAAAGCAACACTTACCGATTGTTGAGCCTTATCAAGATCAAGATCGATGATGGTAAATCGGCCCGAGCCGTATCGATTCTTTGTTGGAGAGCAGTTTGAAACAAAATCTGCTTAAAGTGATTTAGGAAAGACGGGAAGATTGGTTTCGATTGTTCGGACAAGATGTCATTCTCATCAAGAAGGTTAACAGTACAAATAAGTTTCCTTCATTGTCACCTCATTCCAACCCTTTTCCCGAAAATTTTGCCAGAGTCTGTTAGGGGAGTTATAGGAAGGAAAAACAACGAAGATAAGAAAATGGACCTGAGTGGAGGCGGCGGGAATCGAACTCCCCCAGAAATCCTGCGGAAATTCGCATATTTTAGAAAATCCGACGCAAAATCCGACGCAAACCATTATTTTCGATTCCTCATTACTCCCCCTCTTAGAGACTTGGGCTTCCCTTTCAGATGATGCGAAACGCTCACTGATGGCTTTGATTGAAGCCCTTCGTCGAGGAACATAACCCAGAATTGCCATCGCCTATGATCGTCTTAGAGCGTTTTAACGGTTGGGAAGAATTACAATGAACACTCGGGATGAAATTCAAGCTCTAATGCAAGCCTGGCCCGATGCTCCGTGGGAAGTATGGGCTGAACTGATTGACGAGTTGAATCGAATGCGGGAAGCAGAAAGACTTGGAGAGACACACAATGCCCCCACGCAGAAGAAACATCGACACACTGGCGATTGAGCATCTTGCTAGTGGTAAGACCGTTCGCGAAACGGCGATGCTTTGCGGTTGTGATGAATCGACGATCAAAAGAAGGCTACGCGACTCATCGTTCCGTCAGCATGTCGAAGCGGCGAAGCAAGCCATGATCGAAACCATCCGTGGCGAGCTACGACGATCGGCTATCATGGCCGTGCAGTGCCTTGAAGCGTTGCTCGCGTGTGATAGCCCAGTTGTGAGGTGTCGAGCAGCAACGGCCTTGCTGCAAGCGACCCTGCAACAGCATCCGGCCCCAGAGGTGCCAAGCGACTCATCGGAAGGTGCGAATATCGAATACGTCCAACGAATCATTGTCCGTACTGAAACCCCATCGAAGGAAACGGAATTACCTGACATTCCAACCCAACCGCAACCCTTGGTATGATCGAGACATTGGGTTGCCATCTTGATTGCAAGCAAGTTGGCACAACGCGACCAATCGAGAAGCCGTAATGCATTCCCAGCGGTTTCCGGTTGGTCGGCCCAATACTTGGGAATGCGATGATGACCGACTTGGACCTAGGAAAGCAAATTATTGCTGCGATACGCACATTCAGAACCAATCTTGAAGAAACACCTCCTCACGATCAGCGAGGGCGATTAGAAACCGAGTTGTGTTGGAGTAACCTCTTGCGTTTGGCACAAAGTGCCAGCACCGCTTCGTTTGGTAAAGAATCAACCCGAATAGGTGCTGCGCTAGCCAATTTCGTCGCGCAAGTGAATCGCTTTGATACCGAATATGTCGCGAAATACGGTATCAGCGGTTGTTTGAACGGCGTGCCGATGGACCCCAATCCAGCAATCATAACAACACTGGTATTCCCCGTATTCGACGAATTTCGCCGTCTCGAAGCTGAGTTTAGAGAAATCTTGGACGAAGGTATCCCGCCAATCGAAGAAGCAAAGAAGAACCCGAAGCGGGGGCGGAAACAACAATATGATCCCATTCACGATCAACAGTTTTACGAAGATTGGCAACGAGCAAAGGGAGTTGGCATTACCTTCAAAGATTTTTGCAAAGATCGTGGCGTACAAGTCTCCAAAGGCAAACAGACGATCGACCGAAGTCGTAAACGGCTTGCGGAATAAATCATCTCGTCAAGTGCATTGAATTATTCCAACGAATAAATCATCCCCCTACTTCCCCGAGCAATTTAGGGCATCCGCCAACAAATCTTGTGGAATAATTCGTCGTCTAATTATTCCATTCCATCTCGCAGTGATAATCCCTTCACACAAATACAAACCCCATCTGTGAGGTGTGAAGATGACTGAGCGAATGTTGCTTGATGTGCGTGAACTATCCCAGCGACTCGGCGTAAGCCAACGTGCCATATGGTCGTGGGTTGAGCGTGGCGAATTCCCCGCACCGATCGAGTTAGGGCGACTCCGGCGGTGGCGATTGCAAGACATCGAGCGTTGGCTAGCGGAGAAAGCATCGCAAGTGACCAACACCAATGTGAATTGACATCTAGGAAACAGCGAAGCCCCTGAGGCCGATACCCCAGAGGCTTCACATTCAGACAAACACAATACTATGATAATCGACCAAATTCAATCGGACAACTTACCCTCGTGGGGAACGCGATTCCTCATCGAGCGGCAAAAGCTGCTCGACGAACACGAGCGGATCACCGAGCGGTTGCGATTAGCCCGCATGGCCGACGACCGCGAAGCCATTGCCGATGCCGAGCAAGAACACCTCAACATCTACGGCGCGTGTGCCATCCATCGCGCCGAAGCCGTGAATGGCTTCCTCGCATCATTGCGGATGGCAATCGAAGATGACCCCGGCACCGTCTCGCATCATCTCGACGAGATCATCCGTCGCATCGTCCGTGAGGAACTGTTGCCCGTGGCCGAAACCGTGGCCCGACTGGAGGCCCGACGATGAACATCATGGACGAAGCCCGTGCCAAGCTGCGGCAACAACAAGCGGACCAAGCTACGACCTTATCATCCAAACCGTCGGCATCCAAGACATCAAACAATCAGGTGCGAATCGTGCCTGACCTTGTTTGCATGGCCGACGTTGCCCCTGAAGAAATCAAATGGCTATGGCCCCGACGATTGGCCTTGGGCAAGCTATCCCTGTTGGCAGGGAAGGCCGGCCTTGGCAAGTCGTTCCTGACGTGTGACATTGCGACACGCATTTCACGCGGTTGGAAGTGGCCATGCAGTGAAGACCTTGCCCCGTTAGGTGATGTGCTACTGATCTCGGGAGAGGATGACCCCAGCGATACCATCCGACCCCGACTTGATGCCCTCGAAGCCGATGTGAAACGAGTTCACGTTCTTAAAGCGGCTACGCTCATCGAAGCCAATGGGAAGGAATCGTCCATCGCTTTCGACTTATCCCACGTCGATTTGATCCGTGACTCCCTCGACAAACTGCCTGCGTGCAAGCTCGTTGTAATTGATCCCATTGGAAGCTATCTCGGTGACAAAGTCGATGCCCATCGGGAAAACGAAGTGCGTTCTGTATTGGCCCCATTGGGTATCCTTGCGGCAGAACGTGGCGTGTCGATTTTGCTCGTGGCCCATCCGCCGAAATTTGTGAGCGGAAACGCGGACGACAATGTTCTCGGAAGTCGCGCATTCACAGGGATCGTCCGATCGGTCTTCCATCTCGTGAGCGACACGGACAACAAACAACGTCGATTGCTATTGGCGGGAAAGACCAACATCGGCGCGATGGCCCCCGGACTGGCTTTTCACATCGAGGGATACCGAAATCATGCATGGGTTGAATGGGAGGCGGAACCCCTCGAAGGAATGTACGCTGATGATGCCATGAAACCCAACGGTTCGCGTGGCCCCAAGGCCGACAAGTTAAACCAAGCGATCGACTGGTTGAGAACACTCTTGGCCGATGGCCCCAAGCATCAAAACGAGATCGTGACCGAAGCAGAAAAAGCAGGTTATTCACGGGCGACAATCCGTCGCGCCAAGGACCAACTTGGGATCAATCCACAGAAGCGCGAATTCTCGGGAAGGTGGGAATGGGCATTGCCCCAAGGTGCTCAAGTCCCCCTCGAAGATGCTCAACTGACTCGAAGGTGCTCAAGTAACGAAAAACTTGAGCATCTTCGAGAAAACCCCGAGAAAAACCCCGAGAAAAACGAGGCAAATGCCGAAGGTGCTCAAGTTTCAAAGAACTTGAGCACCTTCGGAGATTCATCCAACAACTTGAGCACCTTCGGGGAGGATCAAGAATGGACATGCTGACCCCCATTGACCTCAAACGACGGTTGACGGAATTGGGAATCGCGGTTGCTCTTGAAGGCGAGCGATTACGAT
>CAZFDX010000827.1:0-2036 GCA_964518325.1 uncultured Alcaligenaceae bacterium
ATGGGGATAATTGGACCGCTCAAAAATATAAACAAGATAAGGGCAAAGACCTTTATCGCCGCACGATGTATACCTTTTGGAAGCGAACCGCTCCCCCCCCCTCGTTAATGACCTTCGATGCTCCCGACCGAGAAACTTGTGTGGTGAGACGGGCGAGAACAAATACTCCTCTTCAAGCCTTGGTGACGATGAATGATCCGACCTATGTAGAGGCTAGTCGAAAACTCGCAGAGCGAATCCTGAAGGAAGGGGGCAATACTACGGAATCTCGTATCCAGTTCGCGTTTAAGTTACTCGCGGCTCGCTCCGCTAGCGAGAAGGAGTTGGGGATTATCCGTCGGCTGTTGGAGGCACAAACAACCGCTTTCAACGCCGATAAACTGAAAGCAAAGAAACTTCTACAGGTGGGAGAATCTCCGGTGGATGAAAAGCTCGACGTGGTCGAATTGGCGGCATGGACCCTCGTAGCGAATGCACTCCTCAATCTCGATGAAATGATTAACCGAGGATAAATCGTCCCTTTCTCATTAGGTCAATTTATTCGATCGATCGGATTTGATTTCTTTGATGAGGTCTCAGCCAAAGTTGTTTGCAGAATTGGCCTTCTGAAATCAGGATTTACCGGTGAAGGATCAGGAAAGGCAGTGAGTTCAGGAGAAGTTTTGTTCGGGTTTAGAATCGGAATTCGAGGCCGAAGTTCACGCCATTCAGCCAGTAATCCGAGTATTTCGGACCAATCATAGCAGGGCGACTGGGGCCTCCCGGAAGCCGGAAATCGGGATCACTGGAAACTTGATTGGGGTTCACAGTCCGATCCACAATATCAGCAGGTCGAACCACGCGACTCCAATAGAGATAGTTGTAGCCGACACTGGCCCGTAACCAAGGTGTTACCTGTACTCCCAAGTTCACACCCACCTCAGGCACCACAGCAAACTCGGTCCATTTGTATCGACCAATGTTTGAAGTGGTTGCAAGGACCCCACCACCATACGAGCCTGTTTGTCGCCCATTCTCAAAGATGGCCGAGGAGCCTTCGATATTCGCAACAGTTGTGGTCCAACCAATACCAACCTTCGCGCTCACTTCGATCGAGAAAGGACCCGCTAGGTATTCGATTCGTGTGCCAAGCTGTGGGCCGTTGAACGTATTGGTCGTGCGGAATCGATCGGTCACTTCTAAGCGAGAATCATCGAAGTAAGGACGCCCATTGAAGTAGACAACCCCTGCGGTTCCAGAGATGGGGCGCGTCTGCTCTTCGATCGTTAGGGATTCCCGTAAACCAATTTGCCGGAAACCAACAGTGAACAACATGGACGAAGCAGGGGTGTTGAACAGCCCAAAGACTCCGTGAGCATCCCATGAGTAGAGCGAAGAACGATTCACCACGGCGATCGATCCTGTGACCGAAGCCCCGATATCCGGATTAGCGAAATTCTGGGAAACGAAGAAGACGTTTTCCGCGCCGGTTCTCGCGTCAATAAACGGTCGGGCCAAGAAGCTTTGTCCGGCAATGCCACCATAGTAGACGGTACTCGCGGCGGCTTGTTCAAGCATAAAGCCACTTGCTTCAAGACCAAAGCGACGATTTCCCGTTAGCCACAATCCTCCACGGGCACGGAAGCCCGATCGGGTTCCAAAGTCGGCCGTTTCGTTACCAGCAATCACACGAGTTCCCGGTTGATCTAACGCGCCAGGGAACGCATCTGTTTCGGAACCGGTAACAACAAGGGGAACGCTTTTTCGTCCACCTTTAGACCAATACATCAGGTAATCACCACCAAACCAAAGAGCCGGCCCCACGGGTCCATCCAAGTAGGAGAAGGGGCCGCCGCCGTAAAATCCCGAGGGTCCCGAATAGGGGCCTGTACCGGTCACCGGAGTAGGTGAAAGAAAACTCGATGACGGGGCAGGGGAAGCAGGAGTGGGATAGCTAGGATAAACAGGGCTTTCCGCCGGCATGGGTGTTCCAATCGTGGCACTCGGTGCCGGAGAATATGTCGGCGCAGGGAACGCCGGTGCAGGATAGCCGAGAT
>CAZFDX010000828.1:0-2584 GCA_964518325.1 uncultured Alcaligenaceae bacterium
AACTTTCTTTTGGGATTCCCCGACCCTACAAGGTCAAAAATCGGACAATGCCCTCCGACCGCCCCCACCCCATGGCTGGTTCATTCAACCCGTTTCCGATTATTTGGTACAACAAGGGGAGCACATGGACCTCTGGGGTCGTGGGGCCCGCCTTTTTAAATATGGTTCGGGCCCGGGGAGTAACTTTTCTGAAATTCGTGGGGAAGGCGAACCTCTTTCGGGGGGGGGGAAATCTTCGGGATTGATGAGCTTCCTGCGAATTGGCGATCGGGCGGCCGGTGCCATTAAAAGTGGGGGGACCTGCTTGGCACCTTATACCTTGGTCTACACAGCTCAAGGGCCGAAAATGGTCAAAGAGCTAGCCGATTCTGGCAAAGACTTTGTGTGCCTGAGTTACGATCCGCCTGCGGGGCGCTACATGGCAAAGACGGCACGAGCTTGGCTCGCCGGTCGAAAGAAAGTCGTTCGTATCACCACCGACAAAGGGTCGTTTGATTTATCGTTTGATCATCCCGTTCGGTTGTCGAACCATCAAGTGTTGCGAGCCGCTCAACTGCAAACCGGTATGTCCTTGTTCGCGTGTTCGATTGATCGGCAGCATGGTCATTTGCGAGTTCATCTCAAGGATGGTCGGAAAGGAAAACAATTCCTCCATCGACTCGTTGCTCAAGATGTGATGGGGGAATCGCTTGAGATGAAGATTGTGCATCATCTCGATGGGAATGTGAACAACAATGCCCCTGAAAACCTGCAAGTGATGACCCAAGCTGAACACGCTGCCTTGCATCGCCGTGAGTTAGCCGAAAAAGGTCTTCACATTTTCCAACTCGAAACTTTCATTCATAATGGGATTATGAATGGGATGAGCCGTTTTGGTTCCTTCTATGCCAATCCCGAAAAGGTCAGCCAGTATTCTGAGATCAAACGCCAAGAACTTCTAGAACGGGGCACGGCTCGTGAAATGCAAGCCCTTGCTTCCGAGCAAAAGATGTTGAATACGGCTTTCGACCTTTTGAACGCTGGTTATCAAATCGATACCTTTGAACAGTACATTGAAGCACGCAAAAAGCATATTGGACGTATCGCTTCGATTCGTGGATTACGTCGCAAAATCGAAGAACGGTTCGGTTCTTACGAGAATTTCATCAAGGAAGTGGCGGCCCAAAATCACCGCGTCCTCTGGGTCGAAGAGATCGGTGAAATGGACGTGTATGACGTCGAGGTCGATTGCCCAACTCCCGATGATAAGTCTCCAGAATCGGGGCATAACTTCGTTATTTGGCACAAGACCGATCCGACGGGTTCGGGCATCGTGGTCTTCAATACGCGCCGCGCTGCGAAGATGGTCGTTCTCGATATGGATCATCCCGACATCGAAGAGTTCATTAACTGGAAGGTGGTCGAAGAACAAAAAGTGGCGGCCTTGGTCCAAGGTTCCAAACTGTTGAATCGTCATTTGAATGCTATCATGAAGGCGATTCATGGCCATCCCAATGCGGAAGAGAAATTCAATCCGAAGTCGAATTTGGAACTCAAAAAGGCCATTCTCGCGGCTCGCAGTGATTTGGTGCCAGAAAATTCGATCGCTCGGGTGTTGCAAATGGCCCAACAGGGGTATACCTCCATCCAAGTGGAAGAATACGATACCGACTGGAATTCCAAGGCCTATGCGACCGTCTCGGGACAAAACAGTAACAACTCGGTCCGCATCTCCAACGAGTTCATGCAAGCGGTGGAGAACAACGGCGATTGGCATTTATACTGGCGAACCGAGAAGGAAAAAGCCAAACGCGAGGGGCGGGCGCCTAAACCACGAAAGACTCTGAAAGCACGGGAATTGTGGGAGCAAGTGGCCGCTGCCGCTTGGCAATGTGCCGATCCGGGCGTTCAATTCGATACCACCATCAACGAATGGCATACATGCATTAACGATGAACGCATTAATGCAAGTAATCCGTGTTCCGAGTACATGTTTGTGGATGACACGGCCTGTAACTTGGCGAGCTTGAATCTGCTGCGGTTCTACGATCAGAAGAATAATCGTTTCGATTCCGAATCCTACGTTCATGCGAATCGACTGTGGACCGTGATTCTGGAAATTTCGGTCTACATGGCTCAGTTCCCCAGCAAAGCCGTGGCACAAAAATCTTACGATTACCGCACACTCGGCCTAGGCTATGCCAACTTGGGCGCGTTGCTGATGCAGCAGGGGATTCCCTACGATTCTGCCGAAGGACGTGCTCAGGCAGGGGCCTTAACCGCAATCATGCACTCGGTGGCTTATGCCACTTCCGCCGAAATGGCTGCCGAACTCGGGGCCTTCCCACGTTACGAAGCCAACCGCGAGCCGATGTTGCGGGTCATTCGCAACCACCGTTTAGCGGCTTACAATGCCAAGTCCCACGAATACGAAGGGTTGACCGTAACTCCCCAAGGGATCGATCCGCGCTATTGTCCTTCGGATTTGCTCCGAGTCGCGCGACGTGAGGCCGATCGCATGTTGGCATTGGGCGAGAAACACGGCTTCCGCAATGCTCAGGTTACAGTTATTGCTCCGACGGGTACTATTGGCTTGGTCATGGAC
>CAZFDX010000829.1:0-3723 GCA_964518325.1 uncultured Alcaligenaceae bacterium
TCGTTGAAGGATTGTCCCCACTAAACGACGTTGAACGGCATCGGGTTTTAATAAAATCAGTGTTTGTTGCATTATTTTTTCTCTTAATCAGGCCCCCATTTTCATAGTGGGACTTTCCGAAAATTTGTCTAGAGGAAGCGGGCGAATTGTCCAAATCGATCGAACGAATTTCTTTCCCCAAATTCATCTCTCCCTTATCCATTCTGGAAACCAATTTTTCTTCTCACTTTCCTGAACGGATTTGTTCCAGCAAATTCATTTGTTCCCATTCTCGATCTAGTTCCCGTTCTTGAGCCGGTGTGAGCGAAGGGAGCGGCAAACGAGTTGTCCCCACCTCGACCCCGAGACGCCTCATCAAATACTTCGAGCTGGCCATGTATCCATACCGATTCAGGCTACGCACCAACTGGACCGATTGAAGTTGATGTAAACGAGCTTGGTCCAAGTCACCACTTTCCCAAGCAGAAATCAGACGATGATACAGGCCCGCCGCGAAGTTATAGGTACTTCCCACGGCACCTTGTGCCCCCATGCTCAAAGCCGATAGGAGCATCTCATCGGTACCCCAAAGGATATTGAACTGTCCCTGTTGATAAGCACGGCAGAGCTGAAATATCGTCATATCGATATTTGTGAATTTGATCCCTGCCAAGGTAGGAATCGCTTCCGAAGCACGGGCCAAATACTCTTGCGTGGGTAGATTCACACCCGTCAGAGAAGGAATGTCATAAAAGTAGAAAGGGGTATTCGGTGCCGCTTGAGCCACTTGGCGAGTGCATTCCACTAAGGTGGCCACATCGGGCGGCTTAAAGTAGCTGGGCGAAAAGGCCGCCACGGCCACGGCTTGTTTCTGTTCCGCATCGCTCGCGAGTCGCATGGCATCCTTCAGGCAATTGGAACCCACATGAACCACAACTTGCATGGTGGTTCCCCGAACAACTGCGCTCCAGCGTTCCGTCAAACGCAATCGCTCTTCCACAGTTAAGGAGTGACATTCCCCCGTCGTTCCTGAAATAAAAACGGTATGAATCCCTTGCGAATGAAGGAACTCGGCTTGTTTTTCCACAGCGGCAAGGTTCAGCTCCCCTTCGGCATCAAAGGGGGTATGCGTTGCCGCGATTAATCCCATCAATTTCGACATCGATCATTCATCCTTTATTGCTCAATTGACTCACTCCCCGTTATTGCTCAATTGTCTCAATCAACCTGATTGCTTGATTGCTCGATTGTCTCACGCACCCTGATTGGTAAACTGTCGGGGGCGAATCAGCAGGACGGGGATAATCGAACCCAAGGCGATGAACGCAAAAATCCCAAAGATCACATTCAACGGGATGCTTTGATCGCGAAGGATTCCGAATCCCCAATCGGCAAACCCTCCACAACTAATGCTCACAAAATTCATGATGCCGTAACCGGTCGCGAGCAATTTGGGCGGCACGATTTGTGAGAGAATGGGCATATTATTGCCATCGAAAAATCCCCAACCGATTCCAAAAACAACCAGAAATACCACCGCAACCCACAAATAGGTGGCATTCCCAACACCGAAGATGGCAGGCACAATCAGACTTACCCCCATGGCACTGATGAAAATGCGTCCCCGAGGTTGGGTGCGTGACCAATGATCTGCCAAGGCACCACCAACTAAAACCCCTACGATGGCAGCAAGCTGCCAAGAGACGGTCGCAGCGATACCGGCCCGTGTTTGAGATAATTCAAATTCCTGTTTGAGAATGGCAGGCATCCAATCACGCACGACCCAAGCGGCCATGGCAGGTAGGGTGAAATACAAAACGAGAAGGAGGAAAGAAAGGTTACGGAACAGGTAAGCAAAATGGCTCCAAGAAAAGACGTTCTCTTTTCTATCGTGTTGCTGCCCATAATCCGTTGGCTGGTTGGGAGCATCTTTAAGAAAAATCGCCAAAGGGAGCGCGTAAACCATACCAAGAATTCCGCAGACCCAAAAGGCCACACGCCAACCGAGCATCGGAGCATCGGCAACCAGTCCACCAAATCCGCCTAAAATCACTCCGCAGTAGATGGCCATTTGATGCAGACCCACTGCCCGCGATCGGGTGTATCGGGAGTGATATTCGGAAATCAACGCCAAGGCAGCGGGGATATAAAAGGCTTCGCTAAACCCCATCAGTGAACGTGCCCAAAGCAATTCGGAATAGGTCGTCACGCGGCCGGTCCACCAAGTCACCAAAGACCAGCCAAACAAACTCGCGACGATGGTAAGTCGACGGCTAAAGCGGTCGGCCAGAAAGCCACCGAGAGGGCTTAACACGGCATAGACCCATTTGAATTGCCCCAACATGCGCCCCCAATTCGCTTCGGTTTCGATCGTGGGAATATCGGCCATCACGGAGAATTTCATCGAGGCCAGCATTTGCCGATCGAGGTAATTCAATAAGGCGACCGGCAGTAGCAAGACTACAGCAAGCCAAGCGGTTCGGGAATCGAAGTTTCGAGACATAGGAGGTAAGGAATGAATATATGAAATTCCAGCGTCGGATCGTTAGACTTGAATGACACCGGTTTGAAAAGGTTTACCCGAATCGTATCGGGTGGCTACCTCTAGGGCCTTGAGGAGTGCTTGGCGACTTTCGGGGGGGGGGACAATCGCATCGATCCACAATCGAGCGGCGGCATACCGAATGTCCGTGGTTTGCTCGTAAGCGGCCTTGACCTTATCTCGCAAGGCAGCCAACTCGCCTGCTTCGGGTTCTTTCCCTGCCCGTTTCAGTGCCGTCACCTGAACATCCAGTAACGTCGAGGCGGCTTGATCTCCTCCCATCACGGCATATTTGGCGTTGGGCCAAGCGAAGATAAATCGAGGGTCAAAGGCTTTCCCGCACAGGGCATAATTTCCTGCACCGAATGAACCTCCTGTAATCAAGGTGATTTTGGGCACCACACTGTTAGAAATCACGTTGACCAGTTTGGCGCCGGAACGAATAATCCCCGATTGTTCGGCATCTTTTCCGACCATGAAACCATTCACATTTTGGAGAAACAAAAGGGGAATCCTTGCTTGGTTACAGTCCATCACAAATCGGGCGGCCTTATCGGCACTATCGGTGTAAATAACCCCCCCATACTGAATCGGCCCCACGGCGGGTTTCGTTTGCTTCCGTTGATTGGCGATCACTCCGATAGAATGCCCACCGAGGCGCCCCGTACCACAAACCAACGTCTGACCATATTCGGCCTTGTACTCATCGAAAGGGGCATCATCTAATAATGCTTTGATCAAATCTCGGGCATCGTAGGGACCACCGTTGGTGAACGGGGTCCAATCCACACCGGTCACACCAGCAGTGTGCCCATCGACCTTTTGGGGATCGTTTGGAAGATGCTCAATCAGCCGAGCCAAACGGGTCAAACAAGAAGGATCATCAGGCTCGCGGTAGTCGATCGTTCCACTAATCGAAGCATGCATGGCCGCCCCTCCGAGTTCTTCATGGGAGACGGTTTGACCAATGGCCGCCTTCACCAAAGCAGGCCCCGCAAGGTAAAGGCCACTCCCTTCGGTCATGAGCAATTTATCGCACAAAACGGGTAAATATCCCCCCCCCGCCACGCAGTTCCCCATGATCGCAGCATATTGAGGAATCCCCTTGGCCGAGATAACGGCATCGTTGCGAAAGATGCGACCAAAATCATTTTCGTCCGCAAAAATTTCATCTTGTCAGGGATGAAACACACCGGCGGAAA
>CAZFDX010000830.1:0-3497 GCA_964518325.1 uncultured Alcaligenaceae bacterium
AAACGGCAAAACCCAACAGCAATTGAGGTTTGTAAAGCAATAACCCCATGACCAACCCAGAAGCGGTCGCCAAGCCCCGAAGATAGCAGGCACAAGCAATCGAAATGATCGTGAGACTGAGGAGCGAATTTTGTCCAAAAGCAATGGTGGCAAACGTGGGATAAAAACAAAGCGATAAACTCAACGCCTGCCCATAATGGGAGTGGGGAACAATCAACGCCACCGAAACCGCTAAGCCCACCAGCCCGAGCGCCGCCCAAATAGCAAACGAAACAGGGTACGCCAGCTGCGAAGTGAATTGATAGGGCCACACAGCAAACGGGGGATTCCGATACGGATTAAGAAAATCGTCCAAGCCCGTGAGTTCCCGTTGCCGGTTGCGGATCAAGGTCACCTCGGGATAGTCGTACAAATGGGCGCCTTGCCCCTCGCGAATGAGTTGGGCCGCCGCATGAAACGCTAAATGGTCCGGCCCAACCGGTTTGCCCGAAGCATCGAGCCAGCCCCCTCCATACGCTACCGATCCCAGCCAGATCGCATAACTGGCCACCCCCAGCACCCAAAGGATGGGCTGCCCTTTCTCAATCAACCAATGATCGAACGATTTCATGATGGTTGTAAAACCTGAATAATCTCGTCATCGCTGACATCATCAAAAGCGCGAACCTCTCCCAGTTGAATGGGCAAAATACAACGCAACCTTCCCGAGGTGTTTTTTTTATCCCGTCTCATAATCTCAATCAGGGCATAGGGGTCCCAATGAGAGGGGATTTGCGTCGGCAAAGAAAAGCGTTCCAGTAACTGGTTTTGGCGTCGGGCATCCTCGGCAGAGATCAAACCCCGTTTCAAAGATAAGCGAGCCGCACAGGCCATTCCAGCAGCGACGGCCTCACCATGAAGCCAATTGCCATAACCACCCAAAACTTCAAAGGCATGCCCAAAGGTGTGCCCGTAATTGAGAATCATCCGCAGCCCCGTTTCTTCGCGTTCATCCCGCTCGACAACGCTGGCCTTGAGCTGGCAGGACCGCGCAACAATCGTTTGAATGGCATTGGAATCTTGATTCAAAATCGCTGCGGTGTGATTCTCCAACCAGTGCAAAAATTCGGCATCGAGAATGACCCCATATTTGACGACCTCGGCCAGCCCACTGCGATATTCTCGTTCGGGTAACCTTTGCAGATGTTGAGTATTGACCCAGACCCCCGCAGGTTGGTGAAAGGCCCCCACTAGGTTTTTTCCTTCGGGGAGATTGATTCCCACTTTCCCACCGACGGCAGAATCCACCATCGCCAGTAAGGTGGTAGGGACCATAACCAACGGAATGCCCCGATTATAGGTCGCAGCAACGAACCCCGCTAAATCGCCGACGACACCACCGCCGACAGCCACAACAGGAGTTTGTCGATCGGCCAAAATGGCTGCCAATTGAGTATACAGGCTTGCGACTTGTGCTAACGATTTACTGGGTTCTCCGCTGGGAATTACCGCCAGCATGGCTTGATGGCCAAACGATTCGGCCAAAGGTTCCGCGAGAATTTGAGTGTTCTCGTCGGCCACAAAGAAATACTTGCTGGCGCGGGGGCAACAACGACCTAAAAAAAAGCGGAATCCCTCGGCCGAGGCCCCAAAAGCAATCTCGTAAGACCGACTTCCCAAATTAACCCGTACCGAATCCATGCGCACTAACCGAATAAGGGTGAATCTCTTTTTTAGGAAGGCACGGCCATTTAACCAAGTCGATTTTCAGAACCCTGCACTCAGCTCAAACAAAGGTACGGAGTATGTCGTAAATCTCAACCCCACTCCACTGCATCTGTTTCGGCAGTGATGAAATTTTTCTCAGAAAAAATCAGCTTTTTGGGACTTTTTTGTTTGGTTCCGGACGCCCCATCATGCTAATGTAGACGTTAACTTCCTACCAAGTCCTTCACCCCAGAGGGCGAATTGAATGTCGTGGTTTTCTCAATCAACCTTTACTATCGTTTGCTTGTTCATTGGATTACCCCTTTACGCAGAAGAAGCTCTCTTTGAACGCGATGTTCTCCCTTTGCTGACCAAAAATTGTTTAGGTTGCCATGGGGGCTTGCGTCAAAAAGGCGATCTCGATATGCGAACCTTGCCTGCTCTGCTGAAGGGTGGTAAGTCCGGCCCTGCGGTCAAAGCGAAAGACCTAGAACAGAGTTCTGTGTGGGAAAGAATTGCCTCGGATGATATGCCACCGGGTGAGAAGAAACTTTCGGCAGCCGAGAAACAGATCATTCGGAATTGGATCGAGAAAGGGTTACCGACAGTCGCACAACGTCAAATCGGAGACAAGCCGCGTCTCGAGCCGAATCAGAAACACGATCCCCAACAGGTAGCCCGCGCCATTGATGAACATATTGACGATTTTCTCAAAGCGGCAAAGATCACTCCCGCCCCTCGGTCGGACGATGCCGAGTTTTTACGTCGAATTTTTCTCGACCTGACGGGACGAGTCCCCACGGCCGAACAAGCCAAAATGTTTCTGGAAAGTCAGGACAATCAAAAGCGATCGAAGTTGATCGATAGCCTACTCGATTCTCCCCAATTCGGGGAACAGCTCGGCCGAACTTGGCGTGAGTGGATTTGCCCCCCCGAATTACCGTCGGACCCCAACGGCGGTAAGCAACCCTACAATCAGGCCAACGATTTCGGTAAATGGTTGGCCGCCCGCTTCAATGCGAATGAGTCTTGGGATCAAATTACCAAACAAATTTTGACGGTCGAAGGAGAGATCAAAAATCAACCCCAAGTGATTTTTTTCGGTCTAGTTGGGGAGGGCGGGAAAGTCACCGCAAACGGAACCGCTCGGGCCGTCAGCTCGCTTTTCTTAGGCGTGCAAATGCAATGCGCCGAATGTCACGATGACCCGTACCGATCTTGGTCCCAAAAAGAGAATTGGTCCTTGGCAGCTTTCTTCAGTAAGGTAACCGGCGATTTTAATAAGGTGAACGAACCTAAAGGGGGCATCAAAAACGGCCAGATCGTTATCCCCAAATCGGCCTTCAAAAACGCTGGCACACAGGTTCCCCCAGCCTTCTTAGATGGCTCCAAACTCGAATCCTTTGAGGCCGACACTTTAAGGCAATCTTTTACGACTTGGTTGATCCGAAAAGAGAATCCTTTCTTCGCCCGCGCCTTTGCAAACCGCATGTGGTTTTATTTCTTCTCTCGGGGGATTGTCAACCCGATTGATGATTTTCGTGAATTGAACCCCGCTAGTCATCCGGCGTTAATGAAATTGTTGAGCAATGAATTTGCTGCCTCGGGTTTTGACATCAAACATTTCATTCGTTGTCTGTGTAATTCCGAAACCTATCAACGGACCAGCAAAGTCCCCGCCGGAATGACCGACGAAGCTCTGACCGCTCAAACCGCTGCCTTCGGGCGAATGCCCCTGAGAGTCATGACTGCGGATACCCTTTTAGAATCGTTGAAACAAATCTACGGGGATCCGAAATTGGACTTGCGCT
>CAZFDX010000831.1:0-3145 GCA_964518325.1 uncultured Alcaligenaceae bacterium
TGGTTATATCTACCTCATGACTAGGATGCCAACTCGTTGTCGCTTGCTTTTGTTTTCATTTATTTGTTTTTGAGAGATACGGGCACCTACGAAATCTAAATCGAGTAGATCGTCCGCCGCGTCAGATGGGGATAAGCGACAGGTGGTAATCCGGCCGGCCTCCACTGAAGTTTCGGTGCTGGGATCGCGGAAATCACTTCCACCCACTGCCGTTACTAAACTTGTTCAAGACCCTTTGAAATCGCCTGCCGGTCCGGGAGCGGCTATTATCCTTGCAGAAATTCTCGGGGAACCTAAAGCGAAACGGAAGCCCTCTATCTAAAGGTCTCTCTCTTTATGACCCAAATACTCGATCGTGAAGAATATATTGAGCAGGCCTATTTCTTTCGCACATTTCGCGAACGAATTGCCGAAAATATACCTGCTCAGGAAGTTTTGGAACGACTTCCAGAAGAGTTGCTCACGACCACACGCCTACACATGGCCGTTCAGTTTTTGGCCACGGAGTTGAAACATTCCGGTTTACTCTCGACGGGTTTGGCACAGCTGAAACATTATTTCACCCCGTTTCAGACCTTTATAATGCAACAGGCCGAGACCGAGGGATTACGTTTCACCACGGCAACCGCGTTGCTGATTTTAGAACGAGAGGCCCAATATAAATCGGGGCAACCCACTCAGGCAGGGCTATTTGTTTATCAATTTGAAGCCTTGTGCCGGAACCGCCTGAAGTATAACGATGGCATCCACGCGCTTTCTCAGGACCCGATGTATAACGATGCTTGGCGCGATTATTTGGTGACCGTCCGGAAACAGGTGGGGATTATTGATTTTGCGGACCTGATTTACGCGGCCTCGGAACTTTCCGTGATAGAAATGCGTCGGAAAGACCCGTCCTACGAACCGAAAAAGGCCCCTCTGTTTGGTGAGAAAGAAGGGCGAATTGCTAAAGCCAGTCGTGGCCGTGATCCGTTGTTTTTATTCGCTGCCTTGCAACGTCAACTATCCTATCCCGAAGTTCCCAGATTCCGGCCCCGCGACGATGCCCAAAGTAAATTGGAACTTATGCAAAACAAGTTGCGTGAACTCGAAGCACGGCTGAAATTGCTTGAAAGCGAAACCAGAGGTACGGTCGATTTAAGTCAGTTTGGGAAACCGGAAATTCTTCAAGATGACGATTGACGCAGCTCTTTGATCTTCTAACGGAAAATACAATATCGAAATTCAATATGTTTAGGGGGGGTGAATTCCCCCAGAGAATTGGGGGCGAAGAGCGTTAGTTGTCCTGATTTTTGCTCGGGGGCAATTTCTTCTCTGGCTCTTTCTTTTCGCTACCCTTTTTGGCTTCTTCCAGTTTCTTCTTGATGTTTCGCTTGCGTTCCTCATCGCGTCGGGAAACATTATCTAATTTCAGGGCTTCTTCCCAAATGCGAATGGCCTCTTGTTTTTCCCCCAAGGCCATATGGACATCGGCCAAGTGGTCGAAAATTTCCACATGCCGACCATCTTTATCCTCGGCAGCCATTTTCAGATATTTCTTGGCCCCTTGGTAATCCTTCTTTCGATAAAGCACCCAACCGAGACTATCGAGATAGCCTGCACTATCTTTGTCGTCTTCTTTCGGTAAATCTTCGATTTTCTTTCGGGCTTCGCGATCCTTCTCTAAAGCTAAACGAATATATTTTTCGGCTTCGTCGAGTCGTTTGTTCAAATCGGCCAAGGTGAAACCAAGGTCGTTGAGATAAGAAGAATTATCGGGGTCCTCTTTCACCAAAGCCTCTAAAATCTCGATACATTTATCCGGTTTGTTGGCATCCAGATAAATGCCGCTGAGAGCATAACGAAGACGTTCCGACAAGCGTTTTTTCTGTTCATCCTTCAGGGTTTCGGATTTCTTCAGTCGTTCGATCGCTTCCAGATAGGCTTCTGCTGAATCGTCGTACTTGCCCGATTCACGAAGAACTTCCCCTTTCAAGCGAAGGAAATACCAGCCCCCCTCATCTCGTTTGACCAGATCGTTCGCGATTTCAAGGGCTTTTTGCGTTTCCCCTTTTCGTGCCAAGTTTTGAACGAGTTTTTCCAAAACGAAGGGCTTCATTTGGTTGATGGGGCTATCGCGATCGTTCACTTCAAGGTCCAAGAATTCTTGACAGGCAGCGATGGCTTCGTTGTACTTCTTGTTCTGTGCGAACATGTCGATGAGGGCATCAAAAACATCGACCACCCGCGAGGCCGAGCCGAGCTTAGCGGCTTGTTCCGCAGCTGATTTGTAAAAGGCTTTCGCTTGCTCCACATTCTTAAAGTAACCGGCTGCCTTGCCAAGGATAAAGCAGGCATTGTAGTTCAAGGGATTTTTTTCTTCCTTGAGCATTTTTTCTGCCACATCCAGTAGCTGCTTGGTTCCTTTCTCGTCTTTCAATAAGGAAGCCAAGGCCCTTGACATACCGACCGTACCAGAGGTCCGATTCAATTCCAAGGCCTTCTCACGAAGTTTATCATCAGCAAATGCCGAGAAATTCACGAGCAAACAAGCAAAACAGGCAAGCAAGGTTCTTGCCAAAAAAGTCCGAATGAGCATGAAATATCCTCTCCAAATAACCTGAATGGGGTTAGTTTACCGATTTTCTTGCTTCTCTGCCATGCGAGAATTTTCATTCGTTACTTGTGGTGGATCCGACCTCGAAGCGGGCCAAAAACAGAGTCGATTTGTCGCCTTCCTATGCAGTTCTTAAACTCACTGATGTCCCACCTTTTTGGATTACCATTATGAAACAGTCTCTTCCCCTGTTTGTTTGGTTCAGCTTAGTAGTCCCGATCTTCGGGCAGGATCAACCCGTTCCCGCACAGGAAGCGGCTAGCAAGTTTACTCTTCCCGAGGGATTCTCGGCCACGCTATTCGCAGGTGAACCCCACATTGTGCAACCGATTGCCTTTACCTTCGACGATCGCGGGCGAATGTGGGTTGTGGAATGTGTGAGCTACCCCAAGTGGACCACCGAGAAAGAAGGAAAAGATCGGGTGGTGATTTTGGAAGATACCGATGGAGATGGAAAGTTTGATAAATCGAAGGTATTTTTGAATAACGGGCGGAACCTTTCGGGGATTGAGTATAGTAGTCGGGGCATTTATCTTTGTTCCCTTCCTG
>CAZFDX010000832.1:0-1544 GCA_964518325.1 uncultured Alcaligenaceae bacterium
TCGTCGGCAGCGTCAGATGGGTATAGGAGACAGCCCAAAACAACTTGGTGAATCAAAAACCGGTGGTGGTTCAATCACTACCCGCCATGGAACCTAAAGGAGGTTCTCGAAATCCTTTCCCTATCCCTCGGATCATGGGGAGGAAACTTTATAAGGAGGAACCAACCTCGGGTTCGGGGGGATATGCTCTCAAAGACGCCAAAACCGTTGTGCTTGAAAATGGGCTGAAACTCATTCTGTTAGAAAACCACCGCCTGCCAATGGTCGTGGCCCAAGCAGCGATTCACAAGACCAAATACTACGAGCCAGAAAATCAGAACGGTGTGGCTGCCCTGTTAGGGGACCTGCTTGAGGAAGGCACCACCAGCAAAACCGGCGAGGAAATTGCCCAAGCAATTGAGAATGTGGGAGGCTCGCTTTCGGTTAGCTCCACAGGGGGTTCGGTTCGTGTCATTTCCGAGGACACCGAACTAGGTCTAGGACTATTGTTCGATTGTTTGATGAATCCCGCCTTCGAGGCCAACACTCTGGAACGGAAACGGGAACAACTGTTGGCTGATTTGGCCGAGGCCGAGAAAAAACCAGAAGTCAGAGGTTCACGTCTTTTTGCTTCGACCATTTACGGCAAGCATCCTTTGGGGCGTCCGACGGCATCGAGTGCAGTGGTCAAAGGTCTCAAGGCTAACGATCTGAAAGCGTTCCATAAGCAGGTTTTTGTTCCCAATAACTGCACAATTGCTCTCGTGGGGGATTTCCAAATCGAGCAGATCATTCAACTTATCACCAAATTGACCTCCCAATGGAAAAAGGCCGAACTTCCAAAGCTCGATCTCCCAGAACCGAAGTTGAGCGAGAAGGCCTCGGAAACGATTATCACCGACCCGAATGCCGCTCAACTTCATGTCTTCATCGGTCATCTCGGGATCAAACGAAATAACCCCGACTATTACAAGTTGTTAGTGATGGATAATGTTCTGGGAACAGGTCCCGGCTTTACCGATCGCCTTTCGGCCAACCTTCGGGATCGGCAAGGGCTTGCCTACACGGTTCGCGCGGTGATTACCGGCTCGGCGGGAGAAGATACAGGAACCTTGTCGGGCTATATTGGTACTTTCCCTGATAAATACAAAGAAGTGAAGGAGGGATTTCTCAAAGAATTCCAGCGAATTCGTCAGGAACCTGCCACTAAGCAAGAGGTTGAAGATGCGAAAAAATATCTCACCGGCAGCCTTCCTTTTAGCATGATTACTTCCAGCCAAGTTGCGGGGCTTCTTCTTACGGTGGATCGTCTGAAATTAGGTGAAAATTTCCTAGAAGATTATCGAAAAGGGGTCGAAAGTGTAACGGTCGAAGATGTGCAGAAAGTCGCCCAAAAATACTTGCACCCAGATAAAATCCAAATCATTGCGGTGGGGGCCATCGATCAAAATGGCAAACCCTTGAAGAAGGATTCCAAATAACCCCAAAATCCTTGGGACAACCTCATTCCCCTTCGACGTGATTCTAACAATAATCCATTGATTTCGATTGGGGCAAACGAAAGA
>CAZFDX010000833.1:0-6919 GCA_964518325.1 uncultured Alcaligenaceae bacterium
CCGAAGGTTGTGTCAGTTGAGTCTGACTGTTGCTTCGAGCTCGGCTCGGCTGGGTCGGGTCTTACCGGGTAGACAACGCAGGGGATGAACCAAATTTTCAAACGCAATACAATGAGTGAAAATGCCGACCTTTTGAGGAACAAATGCCACTCACCTTTGAAGCGGAACAAATGCATCCCAAGCGATTCCGTCCCAAGTGATACTTCCCGAACCGAGCTTTTCTAATCCGGCAATCAAGCGCAACAAGGTCGATTTTCCCGAACCACTTCGACCCATCAAGGCAAAATGACTCCCTTTGGGAATCGACAAGGAGACCTTTTGGACACCCCTGCGATTGGGAAAAATTTTCGTGACCTCATGGAGCAATAATGTCATGCTAATCGATATCGAAGCGAATGCCCTGAGCCAAAGGAAGTTCCAACGAGTAATTGATCGTGTTGGTGACCCGTCTCATGTAGGCCTTCCACGAATCCGAACCCGATTCGCGTCCCCCGCCGGTTTCCTTTTCTCCTCCGAAGGCGCCCCCAATTTCGGCCCCGCTGGTACCGATGTTGACGTTGGCAATGCCGCAATCGGAACCCATAGGAGAAAGAAAATACTCTGCCTCACGCAGGTTGTTCGTCAGGATGGCCGAGGATAGACCCTGCGGAACCGCATTATGCAGGGCAATTGCCTCTTCAAAATCGTCATAGGTTAAAACATACAGGATCGGGGCAAAGGTTTCTTCACGAACAATTGCCGTTTGGGCAGGCATTTCGACCAATGCAGGATGAACGTAATACCCACCTTGGGGAACCCCCGAAGTCAAACGGGTCCCTCCGGTGACGATCCCCCCATCTTGAACGGCTCTTTCCAATGCCCGTTGCATGGCCTGAAAAGCAGCCGCATCGATCAACGGACCGACAAGATGCCCTGCCTGACGAGGATTGCCGATGGGAAGACGATTGTAAATCCGTTTCAGTCGATCCAACAAGGTTTCACGGATCGAACGATGGACAATCAAACGTCTCAGGGTCGTACAGCGTTGACCGCACGTTCCCACCGCAGCAAAGACAATCGAACGCACGGCCAAATCCAGATCGGCACTGGGAGCGACAATCATGCCGTTATTGCCCCCAAGTTCTAACAGACTCCGGCCCAAACGTTGAGCCACCGTTTGAGCAACCGCTTTCCCCATACGGACCGATCCCGTGGCCGAGACCAACGGAATTTCGGGAGCTTGGGTCAGCCGCTGACCCAAAGTTGAATCCCCAATCATGACATTCAATAAGCCGTCGGGAACATCGGGGAATTCCTTCAAAACTTCCTGAACCAGTGCATGCGTTGCCAAAGCACAAAGAGGAGCCTTTTCCGACGGCTTCCAAATAATTGGGTTGCCACACACCAGCGCAATCATGGTATTCCATGCCCAGACTGCCACCGGAAAATTAAACGCGGTAATCACCAGCGTGGGACCTAACGGATGCCATTGTTCCATCAGGCGATGATGGGGCCTTTCGCTGGCAATCGTTAGGCCAAATAATTGTCGCGAAAGCCCTACGGCGTAATCGCAAATGTCGATCATTTCTTGCACTTCGCCCAGTGCCTCTTGGGTGATTTTGCCGACTTCCCAAGAAACCACCTCGGCGAGAAGCGTTTTTTTCTCTCGAAGTTTTTCGCCCATCCGCCGTACCAATTCCCCTCGCTTGGGGGCAGGTACCCCACGCCAGATACGAAATGCTTTTTGAGCTTCCGAAATCACTTCGGTCACTTGATCGGCAGCAGCTAAACGCAACCTCGCCAATTCGCTGCCGTCGATTGGGGAAATGGCGGGACGAATTTCCCCCATCCCTTCAAGGGAGCGTTGACCGATTGGAATCGCAGCCAAAGAGGAAAACAAACCCAATTCTTTTAAGGATGTACTTGTGAGCATGGCGAGTTCCACGAGCTAGAGATACAGATATTGTACGCGATTCGATGAGCGCGAGAGTCGATTGATGCAGTGAAGGGCGATTTGTGGCATGTGCGGAAGCCAATCGTGTCCACGAGGTGGAAACTCGGAGAATGCCCTTGGTACAGCTCGGATATTCTAGCCGTTGGTAAAATGTGGACTTGGCGAAAGCGTTTTTGAGGTTCATGTCGCGGTGGTAATCCTCAAGGGTGACCGCGAGACCATCTAACCATCTAGCTTCAACTGCGTTGGAACATTTCTAGACCGAGGCTCGCCGTGATGGTTTCGTTAATTGAATCCGGCTGGGTTCGGGGCAAGCTCCCGAGGTGGGCAACATTTTGCTCGGACTACATCGATTTTCTGGATTGAAAGCGTTCCGTAAACGGGTCATCCAAAGCAAATCATCGGGGCTGAACAGCTTGGGCATAAAATCGATTTTCTCCACCCCAATACCGTGTTCCCCCGTCA
The DNA here is from genome assembly GCA_964518325.1 of uncultured Alcaligenaceae bacterium. Classification (GTDB taxonomy): domain Bacteria; phylum Planctomycetota; class Planctomycetia; order Gemmatales; family Gemmataceae; genus SKW135. Next base: position 2,399 of record CAZFDX010000833.1, read on the forward strand.
CACTGCCACCGAGACGGATACATTCATCGAGAATGGCAAAGCCGGCCTCTAAGATCGTTTGCACCTGTTTGGGGTCTCGTTCATCAAATAAAAGAATCGGGTGAATGTTCCCATCGCCGGCGTGGAAGATGTTGGCGATTTTGATTTGGTACTTCTCACTCGTTTGATTGATGAACCTCATGATTTCTGGGAGTTTGGTACGGGGAACGACCCCATCTTGCGTGCAATAACTCGGGGCCAAACGTCCCACGGCACCAAAGGCTTGTTTACGGCTTTTCCATAATAACAATCGTTCGGCTTCGCTGTTGGCGCGTCGGATTTCGCGGACGTTATTTTTCTTGGCAATCGCTTCGATCTTGGCGGCTTCCTCATCCAAACCGGCGTTGACTCCATCGACTTCCATAATCAACACCGCACCGGCATCTAACGGAAACCCAAACCGGAAGGCTTGCTCAACGGCACCGAGAATGAGTTTGTCCAGCAGTTCCAACGCGCCGGGGACAATCCCTGCCCCAATAATATCGCTGATGGTGTTCGTGGCATCATCAACGGAATGAAAGACCCCTAACAGTGTGCGATACGACTCGGGATTTCGGGTCAGGCGCACCCATGCTTTGGTGACGATGCCGAATGTGCCTTCACTGCCTACGGTGACCCCCGTGAGATCGTAGCCGGGCGAATCTTCAACGGGGCCGCCGGTGATAATCACTTCTCCGCTCGGTAAGACCAATTCAATGCCCATGACATGATTGACGGTGACCCCATATTTTAAGGTGTGCGGACCACCGGAGTTGGTGGCAACATTTCCGCCGATCGTGCAAGCGCCTTGGCTGGAAGGGTCCGGAGCATAATGAAGCCCTTGAGCTTTGCAGGCCTCCGTTAGCCAACGATTCACGACACCCGCTTCGACCAAGGCATAACGATCGGCGGCATTCACTTCCAAAATCTTTTTCATGCGAGCCAAGCCGATCATTACCCCCCCCCCGACGGGGACGCACCCTCCCGCCAGACTGGTACCGGCACCTCGGGCCAGAAACGGGAGATTCAGTTCCCGACAGGCTTGAACAATTTGCACCACCTGTTCTGTCGTGGTGGGGAAAACAACAATATCGGGCGTTTGTTTTTCAATCGTAAAACCATCGCATTCATAAACCATCAGATCGCTGGGGGAGGTCAATACCGCATGGGGCCCAACAATCGCTTTCATGCGATCGGTCATGGTTTGAACGGATACAGACATGGATACCTCGGATGAAAGGGGGGGGGGCTTACTGCGACCATTCGGTAGGTCGGCGGGTCCAACGATGTTTTTTCAATTCTTGCAAGAGAGCAGGGTCGAGTCCCCCAAGATCGCTGGCGCGAAGGTTAGCACGCACATGCGATTCTTTCCGCATACCGGGAATAATCGTCGAGACGGCAGGATGCGAGAGAATAAATCGCAAAGCGATTTCGGGCATGGTGGAACCGGTGGGAATCAGCGGCTTGATTTTTTCGGCCCGTTCCACCGAAGGGATCAGATTTTCGGGGACAAAATAGGTGTTACGCCAATCGCCTTCTTCCCATTTACTTTCTTTGGTCAGCGTTCCTGTTAGGGTCCCTTCATCAAAGGGAACGCGAGCAATCACACCGATATTTAACTCTTGGCAAACCGGAAAAAGCTCATCCTCCGGATTTTGATCGAAAATGTTGTAGATCACTTGCACTGCATCGATTAAGCCGGTCCGAAGTGTGCGAATGGCATTTTCTGGTTCCCAACGGTTAATCGAAATTCCAACACCGGTAACGAGCTTTTGCGATTTGAGTTTGTCGATGGCGGTTTGCCAACGGGTATCTTCTGCCCAATCATCTTCCCAAACGTGAAATTGGATGAGGTCAAGGTTCGGTAAACCCAAGTTTTTCAGCGAAGTTTCCACGCTCGATTGGATATAATCTGGTGGGAAAACCTCATCGAGAGTAAACCCCCTTCGCGAGGGCCATATCCGGTTTTTTGGGGGAATCTTCGAGGCAGTCCACAATTTCTTCTGCGGGTAATCTCGCACCAACTCACCAAGGAGCGATTCGCTTTTGCCTTCACCATATGCAAGGGCCGTATCGAAAAAATTACAACCATTCTCGACGGCCAAATGCAAGGAACGTCGAATTTCCTCGGCATCGCCGCCTTTCCAGCCTGCAAGTCCCCACATGCCATAACCAATTTCCGAGACCTGCCAACCCAAACGACCAAATGTGCGATATTTCATCGGACGCCGATTCAAAAAAATTTCAGGGGCGATCATTCTACCCAATTAAATTACGAAAAGGGGCCAAGATCAGCGAGTCGGAATGTCTTGGCAATCCGTGCCCCACAAGAATCATATACGGGCAAAATGCTTAAGTTTCACGTTGGGTTTATTCTCATTGAATACTGACTCGGTCAAAAGGGTGGGGAAAAAAAGGTAGTAAAAGGCCTAGTTTAGCGAAAGTAACTGCGAGAGTGGGGCGAATCAACGAACGAACCTTATCCCCACTACGTTTTAAGGTACATTTTTGCTATACCTAACCACGTTTGAATTTATCGGCTCTGTTCGATTGAAGGATATTCGTGAAAACTTTCAAGAAAATTTTGGTGGCGAATCGCTCGGAAATTGCGATTCGAGTTTTCCGCTCGGCACATGAGTTAGGAATCCGAACGGTTGCGATTTATTCCCATGAAGATCGCTTCGCTTTGCATCGCTTCAAGGCCGATGAGGCCTATCAGGTCGGCAAAGTCGGCGAGCCGATTCGCTCCTACTTGGACATCACGGGGATTGTCGAATTAGCCAAATCGATCGGTGCCGATGCGATCCATCCGGGCTATGGGTTCCTTTCCGAAAATGCGAATTTCGCCCGGGCCTGTGCCGAGGCAGGGATCACTTTTGTTGGGCCGAAACCAGAAATCCTTGAACAGCTCGGCGACAAAGTGGCGGCAAGAAAAATCGCGGGGCAAGCTCGCGTGCCGATCCTTTCAGGTTCTTCGGAACCGGTCAAGAATCTAGAAGATGCTCAAAAATTAGTCGAGAAATTGGGCTATCCCGTGATGGTGAAAGCCTCCATGGGAGGGGGGGGGCGAGGCATGAGAACCGTTTTCTCGCCCGATCAACTTGCCCCCGCACTCGAACAAGCCCAACGCGAGGCAGGCAATGCCTTTGGCGTTTCCGATGTCTTTTTAGAAAAATTAGTTCGCCGTGCCCGTCACATTGAAGTTCAACTCATTGGCGATAATCATGGGGGAATCGTCCATCTTTTTGAACGAGATTGTTCCGTTCAACGTCGCCATCAAAAAGTGGTGGAATTGGCGCCCGCACAAGGGTTGGATCCAAAAACACGCCAAAATATCCTTGATGCGGCCGTGGCCATTGGTCGTGCAGTTCAACTGAACAACGCAGGCACTGTGGAGTTTTTAGTAGATGACGATACAGGCGAATTCTACTTTATTGAAGTGAATCCCAGAATTCAGGTGGAACACACGGTCACCGAAGTTATCACCGGATACGACATTGTCCGAACCCAAATTTTGGTGGCCCAAGGTGCGAAGCTATCCGATCCCGAAGTGGGTTTAGGCGACCAGAACAGCATCCGAACTTACGGGGCCGCCATTCAATGTCGTGTGACAACCGAAGATGCAGCTAACGGCTTTGCCCCCGATTATGGCCGTCTCTCGGCCTATCGCTCCTCAGGGGGGCCGGGCATCCGATTGGATGCAGGCACTGCCTTTGCAGGGGCGATTATCACTCCGTTTTATGATTCTCTACTCGTCAAAGTGACCACGCACGGCCTAAGGTTTGAAGATGCTGCCCGAAGGATGGAACGTTGCTTACAAGAATTTCGTATTCGGGGGGTCAAAACGAACATTCCATTTTTATTGAATTTAGTCACCCATCCAAAATTCCTAGAAGGCAAAACGACAACGAAATTCATTGATGAAACCAAGGAACTTTTCCATTTTACTACCCGTCAAGATCGGGCCTCGAAATTGTTGACATATATTGCCAACATTACCGTGAATGGTCACCCCGATTTAAAAGAGAAAACAGCCAACTGGAGAACGAAACTTCCGCAATCCCCAACAGTTGGCACCACCGCTCGGGATTTGATCGATCAAAGTAAACCCGTTCCTGAAGGAACAAAAAACCGACTCGACCAGTTAGGGCCAGAAGGTTTCGCACGCTGGTTGATGCAAGAGAAAAAAATTTGGATTACCGATACCACGATGCGAGATGCTCATCAGTCGTTATTTGCAACGCGGATGCGAACCTACGACATGTTAAAAGTGGCATCTCGTTATGCTCATACTCATTCTAATTTATTCTCTTTAGAGATGTGGGGGGGGGCAACCTTTGATACCGCCATGCGATTCCTCAAAGAATCGCCTTGGGATCGCCTTGTGCGACTTCGGGAATTAATTCCAAATATCCTCTTTCAAATGTTACTCCGTGCTGCAAACGCCGTTGGCTATACCAACTATCCCGATAACGTCGTGCGGAGCTTTGTGAAGGAATCGGC
>CAZFDX010000834.1:0-7820 GCA_964518325.1 uncultured Alcaligenaceae bacterium
CACCGGCCGCCCGATCGCCAATTCGCAGGAAGCTCATCAATCCCGAAGATTTCCCCCCCCCCGAAAGAGGTTCGCCTTCGCCACGAATTTCAGAGAAGTTACTCCCCGTGCCCGAACCATATTTGAAGATGCGTTCCCCCCGAACCCAGAGGTCCATGATGCCCCCTTCATTAACCAGATCATCGGAAACGTGTTGGATGAAGCAATTGTGTACAACGACGTTATTCGTTAAGAAGTGGTGGCTTTCTGTTTCGATGTCATAAACGTCCATTTCACCGACGTATTCAATCGCAACAATGGATTCGCCACGCAGTCGGGCTACCGATCGCCCCGGCATACTGTTGACTGAAGAAGTTGTCTCCTCTTGGATGCAAGAGGAGACCTCTAGATTGTAGATCGTGGGGGATAAATATCCTAATCGATAGTTATCAGAATTATCGTTCCGAGCATTTGCTTCCAAGAGTCCTACATTTATTTCCAAGTCATTCCAATCTGAATAGTCTAACTCAGCAGAGTAGTTGGTGGATAGCTTCCTAACAAATCTTCCTAGAATAGGACCACTCGATACAAAAGACGCCTCGGAATGAGAGGAAATTTCAGTATCGGTTCGTTGGACCAATCGCATGCCGATTCGGAGTTGGCCCACTTCAAGCCATTTCTCTTGACCGGATACTTTGGGGGTATCGACCACACGAACTAAGTGATCCGCTGTCGCTTCGATGAAATTCCCATTGGCAAGGCGAACGCGGTAAACTGGTTTAACCCCATTGTGCTGAACTGCAACAACTCGGGTCAATCCCTTGGCATCGTAAACTGGAAGCCCCACCAGATTATCTTCAACAATGCGACCAATCGGAATCGGACCGGCTGGGGTGGTCACTTCCGCATGGTAAGGTAAGCACGCATGGGGTTGGGGACGTTCGTAGGCATTGCTCGATTTTTCGACCTGTAGCGTCAGGGGATTCACAAAGTAATGTCCTTGGGGAGGACCTTCAATCCCGTAGGCCCAGTGCAATCCCGTATTGAACCATTGTGGCGAATTCGGTGCGGCCATTTGTGTGGCCAACATGTAGCAAACTTCATCGTAAAAAGCACGGGCATCCCGCTCGCTGGAGAAATAGCCTCCTTTCCAACCCCAATAGGTCCAGCAACCTGCCAAACGACGGAAAACTTGTCGAGAATCGTTTTCGCCCACCGTGGCGGAACCCTCGGCTGGTTTCGAGCGCTGCAACCATTCGGGAACTCCCTCTTCTGGCACGCGCACCAGTTGCGTGGGAACCCCTGCCTTACGAAAGTATTTCTGAGCCAAAATATCGACGGCCACCTGCGACCAACCTTCAGGGACCATCACATTTTCCATGGAAAAAACGATCGAGCCATTTGGGTTCACAATCCGACTCGAACGGGGTACAAACGAAACCCCTTCAAACGAATCTTGCCCCTCACGAGTATAAAGCCGAGTAATCTGCATAGGTTTCTATCGGTTAGGAGAACATGGACGTACCCTTGCATCTTCGTCTACAATACCGAGTCAGCACGGGGATTATGAAGGTTCCGGTAAGAAAAAAATACTGGCTCCCTAGGCGCATTTCCTACTCTGAACTTGTGCGCAAATTTTTCCCTAATCGGTAAAGTCGCGCCAGTTGCTAATATCGCATTATAGTGAACGAATGTCTACTATATTTTGGGAATTTTCTCTCAAGTGGTCGAACCCGTATCGATTGCCTGTCTATCGATTTTAGCTGGTACCTTTGCACAAGCGTTATGATAATGTTCTCGGGGATCACTGGATCAGATGAGATGGCCCTCTCGGTCATCACTGCATCCCAAGAGATGCTCCTCAGACATTCCTCGGGAATCATTGGACCAGATCAACAGGATGCGTTTTCGCTCCAACTCCCGATCGAGAATCGAGAATCGAGAATCCGTTGGGAAAGATTCTTGAGTTGTTCTCATGAGAATCCTTGCAGAGTTTTCTTTTGGTAGATAAAATAGGCGCACACCTATTCTGAAAACTGGCAGTGAGATGAATCATGCCCAGCTTGCAACTTAAAAAAGTTCCCGAAAGTGTTACGTCGGTCCCGAATAACCAAGAGGTTACTTTGGACACGAAACCGGAACAAATTCGTGTGGGTCGTGGGGGAACTTGGCCTAAGGGCATCAACGAAGTTGGTATGGTCAGCCGCGAACATATGGCCATCCGTTACGACAAGGGTAACTATTTTGTGGTCGATTTGAAAAGTCGTAACGGGACCTATGTGAACGGAATGAAACTCGAGCCGGAAAAGCCTCAGTTACTCAAAAATGGCGACCGGATCAATATCTGCGACTTCGAGTTTGTTTTCCGAAACGAAGTCGAAGAAGAGAAAGACGACAACAGCACGGTAGAAGCTACCGTCACCGCAGCAAGTGGCCGACAGGTTTTGCTAGAAGCGCAGCCGAAAGCCAAACTGCAAGCGATTTTGGACATCACGACCGATCTTTCTCGGACCTTGGAGGTGAAGGACCTGCTCCCGAAAATCGCCAAGAAATTGCTCGAAGCCAACGTGTTCCCGCAAGCGGATCGGTGCTTTATCCTCAAGCTCGATGACAAGAAAATCCCCTATCCGATTGCCTCGTATGTTCGCAATGCCCGCAATCAGGATGAGGCAAGATTCTCCCGTACCCTTGTTCGCAAATCTATCGAACGGGGAGAATCGATGCTTCTCAAGAGCGTGAAGGACGATCTCGGGGGAGATGCCGGCGCCTCGATCGCAGAACTCAAAATTTGGTCGGCCATGGTCGCGCCGTTGATGACGCAGAATCAGGAACCGATGGGGGTGATTCAACTCGATACGACCGACCCGAAACGGAAATTTAACGAGGAAGACCTCAAGTTCCTCAGTTGCGTGGCAGCGCAAGCCTCGGTCGCATTGGAAAGCGCGCAACTGCACGAGGATCGCCGTCGGCAAGCCAAAGAAGAGCAAGAAAGCAAGGCGGCCCGCTCGATTCAAAAGGCCCTACTCCCCCAAACACTCCCCAATCTTCCGGGCTATCAATTCTATGCTTTCTATCAGGCCGCTCGGCAGGTCGGGGGGGATTACTACGACTTTATCAGCCTGCCGGATGGCAAACAGGTGGTGATGCTCGGCGACGTTTCCGGAAAAGGGGTTCCGGCTGCCTTGTTGATGGCGCGCTTAAGCGGACAAACACGCGAGGCCTTTTATTCCACATCGAACATCGTCGATGCCATGTGTCGCATCAACCAACTTTGGTACGATACCGGCATTGCTGATAAATTTGTGACCCTGACGGCGATTGTGATCGATCCGCTGACCCATACGTTACAATATGTGAATGCAGGCCACCTCGAAACGTGGATTTATCGTCACCGCACGAAGGAATTTGAACGCATCGGTGCCGGTGCCGATGGGGGCCTAGCGATTGGTTGGATGCGAGAAGAAGTTTATCCCAGTTTGACGATCCAACTGAATCCTGGGGATTGTGTTTTCGTCTACACCGATGGGATTGAGGACGCCGAAAGTCGAGACGGTTCACGCTTTCAGGTGGATGGGGTTCAACGGGTGGTGACCCAATGCGCGATGCGAGAGACGTTTGGGAACCCCTCGGCCCGCGAATTTGGTGAATCGCTCACCCAAGCGGTTCTGGCTCATACGGGGAATTACCCTCAATTCGACGATATGACTATGGTCGCTTTTGGTCGAACCCCCGATGCGGCAGGGACCACGCGGCCTGGTGTCGTGGGGACTTTACAGCAAGGTGAAGTTGAGTTAGATTCTTTGGAGTGATCCGCACACGAGAAGGATTTTTATGGGTACTGCAACCGCTCCTGAGAAAAAAGTCAAAGAGAATACCGAAACCCGTAAGCAACCCCCTTACCATGTGATTCTCCATGATGATGACGATCACACCTTTGAATATGTGATCCTCATGCTCAACGACCTTTTTGGCCATAGCATCGAACTAGGCTTCAAAATGGCAGAGGAAGTTCACCGAACGGGGCGTGTGATTGTCGATACCACCTCTTTAGAACGAGCCGAACTGAAACGCGATCAAATTCTCGGCTATGGCCCCGACCCTCGATTGGAGCGTTCCAAAGGTTCGATGCATGCCACCATCGAACCCGCAGAATAAATCGGCGGGTGAGGGATCATTTCCCTACGCTTGTATGGATCATTTCACCACGCTTGTATGGATCATTTCCCTACGCTTGTATGGATCATTTCCCCACGCTTGAAATGCTCAATGCTGACCACGATCGAACCGATGGGGTCAACATTTTTCACAAACCCGCTCGCTTTTCTGCCCACCACAACACAGGCGATTGAGGATGCCCTTCGTCCGAGATGATCTGCTCGATTTGTAATTCTGTCTGATTCGACTCAAACCAATTTTGTACGACCTGATGTTCTTCTAACGCGCCCGCATGACCTCGATAGGCGGTCACACTCAAAACCCCATGGGGCGCTAAATACTCGCAAGCCTTTTCTAGGGCGATTTGCGTTGTCTCGGCACGGGTGATAATCACGCGGTCGCTGTTTGGGAGAAAGCCCAAATTCATGACCACGGCCGAAATTTTTCCTTTACGATCGACAGGAACATATCGATCGAGTAAACTGTGATCGGCCTGAAATAACTCCACATGACGATACCCCTGCTCAACGAGTCGGGTTCGTGTCTTCTCAATCGCCTGTGATTGAATATCGAACGCCCAAACGTATCCCGTCGGGCCAACCCATTCGGCTAAAAATAAAGTGTCATGGCCGTTGCCTGCCGTCAGATCGAACACATAAGCCCCGCGAGGAATCACTTGAGCCAAACGCTGATGGACATACTCGGTCAATCGAATCATAGTTCAAATCGTCTGACATTCACCTCGGGATCGATCGTATCGGGTTGTTGCCACCGGTTCACAAAATGTTCGGCAAAATAAGGTGCCAACAACGAGCCTTTCGATCCCAAACCATTAAAAATACCCAACCGAGGAAAGTGCGGATGCCACCCCATCACGGGGCGTTGCCGATCGATAATCGGTCGAACCCCCGCTTGATGATCGATGATCTCGTAAGGGACATTCAAAAGACGCTGGAGTTTTTCCAACAATTTTTGCCGTCCCGCTTCGGTAGGGAGCGAATCGAGTTGATCCCATTCATAGGTTGAGCCACAAAGAAATTCCGCGCCGACATCCTGCACGAGCCAAATTCCCGAATGAATGATCCGTTTTTCGCACACCAATTGCGGAATCCTTAGGCGGAGAATTTCCCCCTTGGCACTCAGGAAAGGGAGTTTCTGAAATGGCCCCTGCAACCGTGCCTGATCCCCTTGACATAAAACCAGATCGTTTGTGGTAATCGTCCCCACTTTGGGAAGGTCCAGAACCCAACCAGTCGAGGTCGCCCGTGCCTGTTGGTGCCAATCGAACTCGGCTTCAACGATATTCAATCGCTTGTACGATTCTTCTAAATAACGGGGGATGTTCAATCGCGCTCCCCGAGGCATGGTGAAATATCCAAAAGGAGATTGAAGCCCTGCTATCGGTTCTCGGCTGAGGCCTTCCCATTCGGAAAGCCAACTCATTCGCGAAAGAAATCGGCTTTCTTCCTCCTCCGATTGAAAAATCCGAACCGCACGCGGAACCTGCAAAAGTTCGGTCTGCCAAGATTGCTCGCAGGAACGGTAAAATGTTTCGGCCGCCTGCCAAAATTCCTGAAATCGCCACGAAAGAGCAAAGCGTTTTCCAGTAATGGGGGTGATTAATCCCGCAGCAATACGAGAAGCACACGGGAACCGGCCATGCTGAACAATCAGGACGGTGGCGCCGACCCGTTTCAAAAACCAAGCCAGCGTGACCCCTGCGATCCCGCCACCGATGAGAACAACATCATAGGTCATGGGGATATCTTACGGGATTGGCTGGGGAAAGGGATTATCGGCCAAGTCGTTGCCGCGTTCCCACATTGCAGGATGCAGTTTCGATCTTTGTCGTTTAGTCGTTGCCGCGTTCAAACTCAATGGCCCGTGACCCAATCCGCGAGAGGAAACGCATTTGCTGAGCGGGGGTCAGTTCTCGAATGTATCGCCGACGAACCGCTTCGATCCAACGAATCTTTCGATCTTGATAATCGGTGATTAACCGGACCAAAACGGGGCCGGGAAACTCCATCGCGTTTTTGATCCCCGCCTCTAGCTTATGGTTGGCATCGATTTCCATATACCCCACGCCCAATCCTTTAGCAAGATTGGGATAATCCAAACGAGCCAAGATCGTGGCGGTGGTTCGCAGGTACGCAGCCTTTTGCAACATTTGCATGTAGTGATAGGCCTGATCGTCCAGAATAAAAAACTTGACCGGAAGATTTTCCCGAGCAGCCGTACTCAGTTCGATCGCCGACATGAGGAAACAGCCATCCCCTACGATACTCACTACCGGTTTGCCGATATTCACTTTCTGCGCCCCAATGGCAGCGGGTATCGACCACCCCATCGATTGATTATCCGTCGGATTAAAATAGGTGCGCGGTTGATACACTTGGAAGGCTTCCGCGGCTAAATGCTCCGTCACGGTGACATCCACAAAAACCAGAGCATCATCCGGAAGGCATTTCCGCACGGAGAGCAAAAAGATCATTGGATCGATTCCGACCTTGGAGTAGACATCTTGATATTTTTTTTGATCTTCTGCCCGAGCCAAGCGAATACATTCGACCAATTTTTCATCGGGTTCGCGTTTCAGCGCGGGAGTGAATTCCAAGGCTTTGGAAAGGAATAAGCCGGCATCGGCATTAACGCAAATGTCCGCCTCGACGGCTTTACCCAAGTTGGCAGGGTTAATATCCACATGAATGAGATGCTTGCGCTTCGGATTGGCGTAATAGCCGGTGGAAACTTCGCTGTACCGAACACCAATCGCCAACACCACATCGACCCCACCAAAGGGGAGTTTCCCACCGGTAAAAATTTTCTCGGCTGCTTGCGTGGCATGAGGACCATACCCCCAACCGACGGCCAAAGGATGCCGATCGCTAATCACCCCTTTGCCGGAGACACTGGTTGCCACGGGAGCTTGTAAAACTTCGGCCAAGCGAGTGAGTTGCTCGCTAAAAGCCATACATCCTTGACCGGCATAAATCCCGATTTTGTGCCGTTTGTTGACCAACATTCGCAGGGCTTTTTCAAAATTGGTATCGTCAAACGGAACGGGTAACCCCTCGGTGGGAGCAGTTCGATAATCGTGTTGATCGATCAACATGGTGTAGGGAATCACCACACCAACGGGGCCGGGTTCCCCTCCCTCGGCCAGAGCAAAAGCTGCCCGAATCGCAGCGGCAATTTGTGAGGGTTCCTTGACTTGGAAAACCCCTTTGGTCACCGGTTTCAGTAAGGCCACTTGATCGAGGCAGTGAACCTGAAAAGGACGAAATTTCTCTCCTTGAGCGATGTCGCCTATGATGGCCACGATCGGGACCGAATCGATCAGGGCTTCCCCCAACCCCGATAAGGAATTGGTCAAACCCGGACCCGGCACCACACAACACACGCCGGCCCGACCTTTTGTCCGTGCATAAGCATCCGCCATGCACGAGGCAGAAAATTCATGTGTGGTTAACAGGTAGGGAACCCCTTTGCTTTTGAAGGCATCCCACAGTTCATTTTCTTGGGCACCGGGAATGCCGTAAACACACTCGACCCCCTCTTGCAAAAGGGCTTCAGCAACGGCCATGGCCCCCGTCATTTTGCCTTCGATCCAGCCATTACCTCTTTTCTTCGGTCCCACTATCGCTTGCGTGGACGAGTGGGCCGCTAGGGCCATTCCCCCCACG